>JAAXJV010000205.1:1866-8453 GCA_012269655.1 Pseudomonadales bacterium | reverse complement strand
CACACGGCCTCCGCATCCCCGTGATTCGAATGTCGGGTCAAGAGTTAGGTTGGCCTTTCGATCCCAGTGATATTCAAGCCTTTTTGTTAAAGATCGACGATCAAACTCCTTAGTTCACATTCCTTGGACCTGCGAGGCGACAGTACAAAGCGAAGGGAGGTAACCTTTGTAGTACGTCTAACCTTGCGAGAATGATTGTGACGAAAAAAGTATTGGTCGTAGATGACCAGCCTGAGCTGCGAAAGTTGATCACCATGACGCTAAACATGGGCGATTACGAGGTCTCAGAAGCAGGTGATGCGCTAGACGGCTTGTCTAAAGTGCACTCTTTTCAGCCAGATCTGGTTCTGCTTGACGTCATGATGCCCGGTGAGATGGATGGTTATCAGCTGTGTGAACATCTCAAGCAAGACGCGGGCTTTTCTGATTTGGCTATTGTTCTGCTAACGGCACGAGGCCAGGCGGCGGATCTCGAAATGGGCGAGGCCGTGGGTGCGGATCGTTATTTGGTTAAGCCATTCTCGCCTCTGCAATTGGTCCAAACCGTTCGCGAGTTAACGCAATGAGCGCAATCAAAACCGTCCTCTTGAGTTACCTCGCTGCTTTAACGTTTTCCGTGTATGCGTCTCCGCTGACCTTTGGTGTGGTGCCACAACAAAACGCAATTCGGACGGCTCAGATTTGGGGTCCATTATTAACTGAGCTGGAGCAACAAACCGGTGTTGATTTGATTTTAAAAACGGCGCCGAATATCCCAGAGTTTGAAGCGGCGCTGGCCCGACAGGAATACGACATTGCTTACATGAACCCCTATCACTTCACGGTATTTCACGAAAGGTCTGAATATCAGGCCATGGTGCACCGGGGCGGTAAGGGCATTCGTGGCGTAATCGTCACCGCCAAAGGCAGCCCAATCACTCATTTGAGACAACTCGATGGGCTGCAGATGGCCTTTCCTGCCCCGGCAGCCTTTGCGGCGACGCTGTTGACTCAGGCAGAAATGGCAGAGGCCGGTGCTGTTGCTACACCAAAATACACCAGCTCGCACGATTCGGTGTATCGAGCCGTTGCGGCTGGTTTGATTCAGGCCGGTGGGGGAATTGGGAGGACCTTAGCGGCAGCGGATCCCGAGGTTCGTGAAAAGTTACAGGTCCTGCACACCACCCGGGAATACACGCCACATGCGATTGCAAATCTTGCAAGCCTGCCAGAAACCTTGGTCGAGCAGTTAACCCAAGCGTTGCTACAGATCGATTCAGAGGCCATATTAGGTCCGATAAAAATTCCTGGATTTGTCAGAGCGGACAACGACAGTTGGAATGACGTACGAGCTCTGGAGCTCAAGGTCATCCAGTAAATGTCGTTACGCCTCAAAACCATCTTGGCCATTGGCCTGGTCGAGGTGTTTGTGCTGATTGTCCTAGGGTATTCGACTTTGAACGCCATGCAGCGCTCTATCCTGCAGGAATTTGATTCTCGCATTAAGGTGACCCAACAATTGGTGTCCGGTGTAGCCAAGGAAGCGTTAATTGCCTTCGACCTAGCTCGCTTGGACGGGGTGGTTCAAGAGTTGATTAAAGACCCCGAGATTGACTATGTCGGCGTTAGTACAAACAACAATTGGATTTCATTTTCCGGCGAACCCGTTTCAGCCGCGGTTGAGAATGAATCGCCTAAAACGGTATTGAGTGAACCGGTGGTCGATACTCGCGCGGCAGTAACAGAAGGCGGACAGGCATTTGGCTGGGTTCATATAGGGTTTAGGTCGGACCGCATCCAGACCCAACTCGTCGAGGTCCAGTCTCGCTTTGCCGCAATCGCGGTCGTCGGCCTACTGTTGTCCGCCTTACTCAGCTACATCCTAGGCAGTTGGCTGAGTCAGAGGGTGATGCGGCTTAATGATGCCGCCGATCGTCTGGGCCGAGGCGACTTTGGTGCCCTGGTGGTTGATCGAGGTAGAGACGAGTTCGCGATGTTGTCTAAAAGCTTTAATTTGATGGCGGCGCGGCTGCGCTCTGAAGCGGGTCAGCGGGAGCAGGCCCAACAATCCCTGCGCGACTATTCGGATCAACTAGACCGTATCTTAAGTCTCTCAGAGGATGGATTTATCGCCTTTAATTCAACACAGCAGATGACCTATGCCAACCCAGCCGCTGTGAAAATTCTGGGCTTAGAAGGTCAGCCAGACTTAGACGAATTTTCTCGTCATCTGATGGCAGTGGCCGATGACTGGAAAGTGGATATCGGTGATGCCGCTGATGGCCAGGTGCATCAAGTGCATGTCCATCGACCGACACCACGGCAGATTGAATTGGTCTCTCGGCGAATCAACCCAGATATTGAATCAACGGCTCGAGTCGTATATGTCCGTGACGTGACTCATCAAAAAGAGGTGGATCGCATGAAGTCCGAGTTCCTCTCGACGGCGGCGCATGAGTTACGGACGCCACTGTCCAGTGTTTACGGCTTTAGCGAGTTGTTGTTGTCAGTGGATTACGACTCTGAAACTCGCCGAGAATTAACAGAAACGATTCATCAGCAATCTGCTCGCTTAACTCAGTTGATTGATGAACTTTTGGATCTGGCACGAATCGAGGCCCGGGCAGGCAAAGATTTTTTTATTAAAGAACGGGATATGAAGAGGTTCTTGATTCGATTAAAAGACAGTTATATGCCGCCGGTTCTAAACCGGGAACTACAGATTCGATTACCCGACGCTATTCCATCGGTTGCCTTCGATGAAAATAAAATGACCCAAGCGGTCAGTAATATCTTGAACAATGCGTTCAAGTACAGTCCTGAAGGAGGCGCGGTTGAGTTGTTGGCTATCCTTGATGACTCAAGGGTCGGTATTCAGGTCTGTGATCAGGGGTTGGGAATGTCTCAAACCAATGTTGAACACATTTTTGATCGATTTTACCGAGCCGACCCCAGCTGTAACATCCCGGGATCGGGGTTGGGTATGGCCGTGGTCAAAGAGATCATGGATGTTCATGGCGGGGAAATCGAAATTCACTCGGCGGTGGGCGAGGGTACCCAAGTAACCCTATGGCTGGCGCAGGCCTAACGAGAGGCTTCTAGCCAGCCAAAGTGGGCGTACAGGCGCGAAAGTCCACCCAGCAGCAGTGCCCAAATGACACTCAATAATCCCAGAGTTAGCCAAAGGCCGTGGCCAAACTCAACCGCCCCAAAACGATAGCCCGCGAAATAACTCAATGGACCGGCGATAGCACCCAATAACATTGCAACGGGGGTTTGTTTCATTGCCCAGCGAAGCGAGTGTTCGAGAGTGCAGCCAAAGCAGGCCCAGAGCAGAATCAGCCAAGCCGGAATCCAAGGCACTTCAGGGGTGAAAATAAACCAACCCTGATGGGTTAAAGTTCCATCAACCAGAGTCCCTATGATCATAACTATGGTCACCCGTCGGGCCTCGTCAGCCTGTGGCATAAACAAAAAATGCAAGGCTAAAAACAGCAAGGCAACGCCGTGAGTCCAGGGGTCGCGAATAATCACCAATAAGGCCCAAATCACGTTGAAACCCAAGGCATTAACCAGAAATTTAGTGCGGCTGATGCCGCCTAGCTGGTTGGAACTCATAATGGACTGTAAGTCGTCTGGGCCGGGGACTTGGGCGCTGCCAATAGCAGATGGCTAAGGCCGAGCTGTCGCTCTGCAAATCCACCTTCACAGTAGGCTAGGTAATAACGCCACATCCGCTGAAAACGCTCGTCGTATCCCAGTTGGCTAATTTCTTCGATTTGGTTGTCAAACCGTTCCCGCCAATGAGCTAGAGTGCGAGCGTAATGTTCTGCGTAGTCTTCTAGCTGGACCAAGCGCATGTCGGTGGCCTCGGCTACTGACTTCATCATGGCACTGACGCTGGGAATGAAACCACCGGGGAAAATGTATTTTTGAATGAAGTCCATGCTTTTGAGGGCTTGCTTGTACCGGTGATCCACGATGGTGATGGCTTGGATCAACATTAAACCTTCAGGCTTAATTAGGCTGCGACATTTTGAAAAAAATGTGTCGAGGTATTGATGGCCCACGGCCTCGATCATCTCAACACTGACCAATCGGTCGTACTGGCCGTCCAGATCACGGTAGTCCTTTTTTAACAGCGTGATTTGGTCTTCAAGTCCGGCTTTTGCAATGCGCTGTGCAGCAAAGTCGTGTTGCGCATCGCTGATGGTCGTGGTGGTGACCTTCACGCCATAATTTTGCGCCGCGTGGATCGCCAAGCCGCCCCAGCCTGTACCAATTTCAACCAGATGCATGCCGGGCTGTAGTCCCAATTTTTGACAAATAACATCGAGTTTATGCGTTGCCGCGGTTTCAAGGGGCGCGTCATGCCGCGGATACACTCCGGATGAGTACATCATCTTGGGATCAAGGAAACGCTCGAATAAATCATTGCCCAGGTCGTAATGGGCAAGGATGTTCTTACGCGAGTTCTCTTTGGTATTTCGATTTAACCAATGAGCAAAACGCCGCAATGGCGTGAGTGCGCGAGTAACGCCACCGTCCAATTTGTCCAGCACTTGTACGTTGCGAACAAACAACCGGGTCAAGGAAGCTAAGTCCTCGACTTCTAGCGATCCATCCATATAGGCCTCAGCAGCGCCCATAGCGCCCTGGAGCGCCACGTCGGCCCAGGCTGAAGGGTCCAAGATATCCACTCTGGCTGTGAGTGAGGTGTCCAGTGGGTCGCCGAAATGATGGCAATGCCCCGACTCCCAAATTTCCAGGTGTCCGTAACGTAGCTCGTTCATCAATTTGATGCAGGCGTCGCGACATTTTCGTTCGATCAGCGTGCCATTCAGGGCCGTCTGTGGGAGGTGCTCTAGGGTTCGGCTCATTATTTTTTTAACTCCGCTGGATAGGGTTGGTAGGGCAGTCCTTTGCACCAGAGTTTCAGCGCCTGCCAATAAATACCGAATAGGGTAATCAGTGGCATCGCTTTTTGTCCTAGGTGGTCCTTTACCGAGGGACTTTCAATGCTATGTAGCTTGAATCCGGCACACAGAACCGGTGATTCGTTCTGCTCTAAATCGAGATGCAGCTGGAAGGCCTGTGTTGGCCATTTGGCCTGAATGCGATAGGACTGACCCGCTGGGTTGAACGGTGAGACATGAAAGGTTTTCTCCCAGGCCTGAGTCACTTCTTGTCCGCCGGTTAACCAATACAGGGTGCGCTCGCGCCAGGGTGTATTGCGCACCTCTAAAACCATTGCGCTGGGCTGATGATGGGCATCGTGCAGGTAATACACACTTAGTGGGTTGAAACCCAGGCCCCAAGTAGGAGGTTGTGCAAGCATTAAGACTGGGCCTTGCATGTCGACGCTCTGTTGTAACGCTAGGGTTTCTAATTTACCGAGTATAGGTTCGTTTCGATTGTCCAAATGATGCGTGGATTTAAAGGGCTGCTGAAGGCGTAAGTCGGCCACGGTATACCACGCTGGATACTGAAACTGGTGCTTCAGCGGGTTTAACCGCTGATGGTAAATGGTGCCCCTTAGCCTGCGAATCATGCAGTCTCCAAAATCGCAAGGTCGGCAAAGTAGGCATCTAAAGCCTGAGCGGCTTCTAAGCCCGTGGAGTGCCCGTCTTCATGAAATCCATTACGTCCCCATGCACCGGCCAAGACGATCGGACTATTACGGTTCACTTCGGCCAGTCTTGCCTGAGCCGCGGGCGATTGAGGCCCAAACTGCGGGTGTGAGTAATTAAACCGTCTGAGTTCCTTAGCGGGGTCGATTCTCTGATCTGGGTTTACCGTGACAAAGAAATCTGGCGTGTCCGCCGGCATGCACTGAAGCTCATTCATCCAATAGGTCAGAACCGGCGCATCCGGCCGCTGGGTCTGCAAGCGGTAGTTCCAGGCGGACCAGCAAGACTTTAGCCTGGGCATTAACGAGGCATCCTGGTGTAGCACCACTGTGTTTTCTAAGTACGGAACGGCACTCAAGACCTCGCGCTGCAACGGATTTGCTTTTGCTAACATACGCAAAGCCTGGTCGCTATGGCAGGCCAGTACAGCGCCATCAAATTCGTATGCGGTTCCGCCTGCCGTCAGTCGAACTCTGTCCTCGGTTTCAAGCACCTCGGTCACCGGTGCATTCAGATGAATACGATCTTTGAAGGGGCGTGCGATGGGCTCCAAATAGGCTCGGGAACCGCCGATTAACGTGAACCACTGTGGTCGATTGACTAGGTCCAATAGCCCATGGTTGTAAAAAAATTTAGCGAAAAAAAGCGCTTCGAATTTGGCCATGTCCCGCTCGGGAGTGGACCAGATGGCGGCCCCCATCGGGTACAGGTATTCACGAATAAAGCGCGAACCAACGCCCATCGCCTTCAAGTAATCACCTAGCGTTAAGGATTCGGGTATCCGTGCCTGTGCCAAGTCTGCTTTGACCGATCGGTTGAAACGCACGATATCCAACATGAATTTCCAGTGGCGGGGATCGAGTTTCTGCCCAAGCGTTGGAGCCATGGTAGCTAGGTCCTTACCCGCGTATTCACGCCCAGAAGCTTCGTCACTGACACTAAACCCCATCGTGGTAGGTTGAGTTTGAATATCCAACA
>JAAXJV010000205.1:1215-1856 GCA_012269655.1 Pseudomonadales bacterium | reverse complement strand
ATGTTTACCTCTACTGTATGGGTATGCCCACCTATTCTAGAATCTGATTCGAATACCGTGACCTGATGGCCAGATTGGGTCAGTGATCTGGCTGCGCTCAGCCCAGTGATGCCAGAGCCGACAATTGCTATCGAGGCCATTAGTTAGTTTCCTGCAGATGTTGTTTGAACACGTCGATCGCTCGCTGACGTGATTGTTTTAGATCGACCATGGGTTGGGGATAATTCAAGCCGGGGCGAGGTCCTTTGGCGTAGGGCTCATGGATCGATTTACTGTCCAACTTTGCGAGTTCAGGAACCCAGCGACGAATGTAGTCACCGTTGGGATCAAATTTCAGGCTCTGACTGACGGGGTTCATGATTCGGAAGTAGGGCGCAGCGTCGGTGCCGGTTGATGCACTCCACTGCCATCCGCCGTTATTTGATGCCAAATCACCATCAATCAATTGGCTCATGAAATAGTCTTCACCCCAACGCCAATCGATAAATAAATTTTTGGTCAGAAACATGGCCGTGATCATGCGGCATCGGTTGTGCATCCAACCGGTCTCATTCAACTGGCGCATGGCGGCATCGACAATGGGAATGCCCGTCTGGCCCGCCTTCCAGCGTTCAAATGCTTCAGTATCGGTACTCCAAGGT
>JAAXJV010000205.1:0-1205 GCA_012269655.1 Pseudomonadales bacterium | reverse complement strand
GCCCAACGGGTTGAGTTTGAAGGGCTTATCCATGCTGACTCGGGGCACTTCGACGATCAAATTGCGGTAAAAATCACGCCAGCAGATTTCAGAGATGAAAGTCCCGACGCCAGCTGTGTCACTCAGCGCGTCCGGATGGGCGTGTTGCACCGCGTCGATAATTTGTCTGGGGCTCACAGCACCGATCGCCAAATAGGGCGAAAGTTGGCTTGTGCCATCCGCGCTTGGGATATCTCGGGTTTCGTCATAAGTTGAAACTCGCTCGACCCAATTCAGTAGACGCTTTTCGATGCTGGCCGAGTCCGCCGGATAGGTCGGGTTGGCTTGGCTTGACCAACTGGAGGGCGCGCAGGGCAACGCCGGATTTCCCTTAGGTTTTGTTCCTGGCAACGAGGCATTCTGTTGTAACTGCGCCAGCCAGCGCCGTTTGAACGGAGTAAAGACACTGTAAAACGACCCTTGCCCGGTTTTTAACGTGCCGGGCTGGATCATGCATTGGTCGGCGTAACGATGAACCGCGATGGGGCTTAAGCGCTCCAGCGCCTGATCCCGTTGACGCTCATCCAGCGGATACTCTTCGTTGATGTGGATTGCGGTGGAACCATGAGTAGAGGCTAGTGCGAGTACTTCACCAATTTGTTCCTGGAAAGTGTCGCTTTCCAGACGAATTAAAGGGATGTTGAGTGCTGCCAGTTCGTTCGCCAAATGGAACAAGCGGTCTTGAATGAATTGAAGTTGTCGATCGCTGCGGTGATGCCGTTTGGCGGTGGTTTTAGGTATGCCAGCGACGACCACTGTGTCGCCTGTGGCTTGGTCGGCCGCCAAAAGGGCAGGATTGTCGCTACTGCGTAAGTCGTTGCGTAGCCACACCAGCTGGGTCATGCGTTATCTCGCGTTAAGTCCCTGCGTGAATGTAATGACGTCCTGTCATGTAATAATATTACGTAAAATGCTGGCGGGTACCAATGCTTACTGCGAAAACGGCGAAATTTGTTCCCGCTTTCACTCTGTGCTAGAAATCTAGCGACAAAAATAATCACGGCACGCATATGCTATTTGGGCGCATTTTTTTACTGCTAAACGCGCTGGGCGCCATCGGTTTAGGCGGCTGGGCGGTATTGCAAACAGACTTTTCAGCGTACGGCATCACAGCCGACGCAGCGGGGTTGATTGAGCTACGCGCAGCGCTGGGAGGGGCTTGGTTG
>JAAXJV010000288.1 GCA_012269655.1 Pseudomonadales bacterium | reverse complement strand
GCTTCGCGGGCTTCTTCGCTGCCTTTCCAACCGGTGACCTTAACCCACTTGCCGGCTTCGAGGTCTTTGTAGTTCTCGAAGAAGTGCTGGATTTGATCCAGAAGCAACTGGCCTAGGTCCTGAGGCTCCTGCACGTGGTCGTACAGCTTAGTCAGCTTGCTGTGAGGCACGGCCAGAACTTTGGCGTCTAGTCCGGCTTCGTCTTCCATCATCAAAATGCCGATAGGACGTGAGCGGATAACGCTTCCGGGCATGACGGGGTAGGGCGTTACCACCAGCACGTCTAGCGGGTCGCCGTCTTCGGATAGAGTGTTCGGCACATATCCGTAGTTGGCCGGGTAGAACATCGGCGTAGCCATGAAACGATCGACCATAATCGCGTCGAAGTCTTTGTCGATTTCGTACTTGATCGGGTCGGCATTGGCCGGGATTTCAATCGCGACGTAGATGTCGTTGGGCAAGTCCTTGCCCGCAGGAATTGAGTTGAATGACATAGTTCTACCTAGGTTAAGTGAAAACAAACGGGCGCTAGTATCCTAGTCCCTCAAATTCTGTGCAAGATCGTCTTTAGGCGCACTTATTGGCCGCGTGGCGCCAACTTTTTTTCGATACAACGCGATAAATCGAGCCTTAGATACTCGGGCATGCCTCGCTTAAACGGTGGGAAGCATTCTCCTTCGATCAGAGGGGCTAAATAGTCGCGTGCGGCGTCGGTAATGCCGTAGCCATTCTCGGTAATGAAGTCTCGGGGCATAAATTTTTCGTGGTTTGCCACGTCAGCCAGATCAGCTGGCTCAATGGTCCATGTGTAGGTGTCGCCTTCGCCCCGGATAATGGCCGGCATAACAGCTTGCATGCCTTGAGCTGCATAATGGGCTGCCGCCTCGCCTACGGCGATGGCTTGGTCCAAGTCGGTTTTAGCCGAGATGTGTCGCGCGCTGCGTTGCAGATAATCAGCAATCGCATAATGATATTTGTGGCCGGTTCGTTCGCCGACCATGTGGGCCAGCGCTGGCGCTACACCACCCAACTGGGCGTGGCCGAAGGCATCTTTTGTACCGGTTTCTGCAACAAAGCTGCCGTCTTCATAGGCAATGCCTTCACTTGCAACAACGACGCAGTAACCGTATTCGTCAACGCAGCGATCCACCTCATTCAAGAAGTCGTCGGCGTCGAAGGTCAGCTCGGGAAACAAAATGATGTGTGGGGGCTGGCTGGCTTGCTCGCTGGCCAATCCAGCAGCCGCCGCAATCCAGCCGGCATGGCGTCCCATGACTTCCATCACAAACACTTTGGTGGAGGAGCCGCACATGCTGGCAATATCGAAACCGGCCTCGGCAGTCGAGGTAGCGATGTATTTGGCGACGCTGCCGAAGCCGGGGCAGTTGTCAGTAGCGGCCAAATCGTTATCGATCGTTTTTGGGATGCCGATACAGGTGAGCGGGTAGCCTAGCTCTGACGCCAGCAAACTGACTTTGTGTGCCGTGTCCATGCTGTCGTTACCGCCGTTATAGAAGAAGTAACCAATTTCGTGGGCATCAAACACTTCGATCAGACGCTCATATTCAGTGCGGTTCTGTTCCAGTCCCTTCAGTTTGTAACGGCAACTACCAAAGGCCCCACCCGGGGTCCAAACCAGACCCTCTAGGGTGTCGTCTGAAAAGAGAGAGGTGTCGATGAGGTTTTCATCTAAAGCACCCAAAATGCCCTCGCGTCCTGCGTAGACTTTGCCAAAGGTGTCGGGGCGAGCGCGGCACCCCTGAATTAGGCCCCATGCGCTGGCGTTGATGACGCTCGTGACGCCACCGGACTGCGCATAAAAGACATTGCGTCCTGACATGTCAGATTTTTTCCATAAAAAGCAAGCGGACACAGTCTATCGGTTCGGCGGAGGTGTGTCGATCAGAGGGCCGGTGCCTGGTGCTTGCATCATCCGCCTAGATCCCCATCATGTAGCCATGAAAGAATTCGAGAAAACCGTTACTTTGGCGGTCACTGGCGCGTCAGGCGCGCCCTATGCCTTGA
>JAAXJV010000280.1 GCA_012269655.1 Pseudomonadales bacterium | reverse complement strand
CGCTGTCATAGCGGCTGATCTCAACCAGCCCTAACAGTTCACAATAAAAATGCAGGGAGGTCTCCAAATCGCTGACTCGGACCATGGTGTGCAAATAATTCATGTGTTTCCTCTGGGTTTCCGTATGCTATTGCGATGAGCACATTAATTTATGTCTATGATCCCATGTGCAGTTGGTGTTATGGGTTTCGTCCAACTTGGAAAGCCATACTACAAGGCTTACCTGACGGCGTCACAGTGCAAACTCGACTGGGCGGATTGGCTCCCGATAGCGACAGCCCAATGAGCGATGCGATGCGCGATAAATTGGCGGCAACCTGGCACCGTATAGAATCCATGTGTCAGGTAAATTTTGACCACGGTTATTGGGATCAGCGGCCGAACCCCCCTCGCAGTACTTACATTGCTGGCCGCGCGGTGCGGGCTGCTCAGTCGATGGGGCTGCCAGAGTGGGACATGGTTGAAGCGATCCAGAACGCCTACTACCAATCTCGAGCCAATGTTTGGGATGCCAAGGTGTTGGTCGAGATTGCTCAAAACCTCGGACTGGAAGCCGACGCCTTCGCCACTGCTTTAGAGACCATCTGGGCGCAGCATGAACAAGAAGTGCGAGCCACCGCTCAGATGGGCGTCACTGGCTTCCCAAGTCTAGTCTGGGAGCACAAGGGTGAATTAGGTTTGTTGCCAATTGATTACGGCCAAGCTCAAACGACCCTGGCCGTGATACGGCAACTTAGTACTTAACCTCAAAAGTCATCCAATCGGTTTGCGCCGCGACTTTGCGATACAGGCCTTGTGCGGCTTCATTGTCGCTGGCGGTTTTCCAATACAGTTTGCGCCAGCCCTCTTCGTGACCGGTATTGACGACTTCTTGAAGGAGCGCGCGGCCTACGCCATGCCGGCGGTAAGTGGGATCGACGAACAAGTCATTGAGGTAAGCATCTGGGAGTAAGCTCCAGGTGCTAGGGTGCAATACCAGGTGCGCCAGTCCGATCGGTTTGTCGTTGATGACCGCCACCCAGCCTCGCAAGGTGAGATCTGCTGAGAGCATGCCGTGGAACGCAGCCTCGACTGCATCAGTTGGGATTTTTGCCTTGTAAAAGGTCGCATAGTCAGAAAAAAGCTGCTGCCAAGCGGCTTCGTCTGCGGCCCGTAGTGGGCGAATTTTTAAATTTGAGGCCATCGTTTTCCCTTGTTTATGCCACGGCAGAGTATCCCAAACCGAGCAGGTCAACCACGGGGTGTTTTTGTCTGGGCTGGCTACGCCAGTCTACGCAGGATGTGGTAGTCTTCGCGCCTCAAATTTTTAACTGCATTTTAAGCATGGAAATCGCACCGATTCTGAATCTGCTCAAGGATCTAGACGAACGCCGACTGGTACTCGTTGATTACCTTGACTACCCGACCAAAAAAGATCGACTCGAGGAAGTGTCTCGTGAATTGGAAGATCCCAGTGTTTGGGATGATCCGGATCACGCACAGCAGTTGGGCCGTGAACGCGCCAGCCTAGAGCAGGTAGTAGAAACTTTAGAAACGCTTGAGGCCGGGATCAGCGATAACCGTGAATTGCTAGAAATGGCGGTTGAGGAAGACGATCAAGATACGGTCGATGCCGTGCAGGCTGAGTGCGATGCGCTGGATCAGCATCTGGCACTGCTAGAATTCCGCCGCATGTTTAGTGGCGAGCAAGACGAGAATAATGCCTATTTGGAAATCCAATCCGGTGCCGGCGGAACCGAGGCTCAGGATTGGGCCAACATGGTCCTGCGCATGTATCTGCGCTGGGCTGAAGACAAAGGTTTCAAGGCGGTAATCACCGAATTGTCCGAGGGTGAAGTCGCAGGGATCAAATCGGCCACCGTACACGTTCAAGGTGAGTATGCCTTTGGCTGGTTGCGCACCGAGACGGGCGTTCACCGCTTGGTCCGCAAGTCGCCCTTTGACTCGGGTGCGCGACGCCACACCAGCTTTGTCTCGGTGTTTATTTCGCCCGAGATTGACGACAACGTTGACATTGAAATCAATCCTGCGGATTTGAGAATCGATACCTATCGTTCGTCGGGAGCCGGTGGTCAGCACGTTAACACCACGGACTCAGCGGTTCGAATTACTCACCTACCCACGAATACCGTGGCGCAGTGTCAATCTGAGCGCTCACAGCATCAGAACAAAGACCACGCCATGAAAATGTTAAAGGCCAAGCTGTACGAGCTAGAAATGCAAAAGCGCCGTGCGGCGTCGGATGCATTGGAAGCCACCAAGTCCGACATTGGATGGGGCAGTCAGATTCGCTCCTACGTGTTGGATCAAAGCCGAATTAAAGATTTACGCACCGGCGTAGAATCTTCGAACACTGGAGCCGTCTTAGATGGTGCTCTGGACAACTTTATCGAAGCCAGTCTTAAGAAAGGCCTGTAGATGACCGATCAAAATACCACGCCCGAGGTTGATGAAAACCAACTGATTGCCGAGCGACGCGCTAAGTTAGCCGCGATGCGGGAAGAGGGCATTGCCTTCCCCAACGCCTATCGCCGTGAAGCGTTGGCCCAGGAACTGAACGACCAGTATGGTCAGTTCGACAAACCTGAGCTGGAGGAAAAACACGTCAGCACAAAGATTGCTGGACGTATTGTTCTGCGCCGGATCATGGGCAAAGCCTCCTTTGTTACCTTGCAGGACGGCAGCGGTCGTATCCAGGCTTACTTACGTAAACAAGATTTGCCCGAGGGCCTGTACGCTCAGTTCAAGACCTGGGATTTGGGTGACATCGTGGGCATCGAAGGTCATCTGTTCAAAACCAATACCGGCGAGCTGTCCGTTCATGCGACCGATGTGGTCTTGCTAACCAAAGCCTTGCGCCCGCTACCGGATAAACACAAGGGCTTGACGGATACCGAGCAACGCTACCGTCAGCGCTATCTGGATTTGATTGCAAACCCCGAGGTTAAAGATACCTTCGTTAAGCGTTCAGGCATCGTCAGCGCCATTCGTAATTACTTTTTGGGCCACGATTACCTAGAAGTAGAGACGCCGATGCTGCAAGTCATCCCCGGTGGCGCAACGGCGCGCCCCTTTGTGACGCATCACAACGCACTGGACATCGACATGTACATGCGAATTGCGCCTGAGCTGTACTTGAAGCGTTTGGTGGTCGGCGGCTTCGAGCGCGTTTTCGAGATCAATCGTAACTTCCGTAATGAAGGGTTATCGACGCGCCACAATCCAGAATTCACCATGCTCGAATTCTACGAAGCCTACACAGACGTCAACGGCATGATTGATCATGTCGAGTCCGTCATTCGTGAAGCCAGCATGAAAGCGCACGGTCAACTGACCTTTAGCTCCGGTGGCCGCGACTTTGATTTAAGTCAGCCGTTCCGTCGTATCAGCGTGTTTGACTCGATTCTGGAAAAGAACCCAGAGCTGAGTGCGGAGGCGCTGAGTGATCGAGCTCAAGCAGCCGCCTACGCTGAAAAACTGGGTGTGCCGATCAAAGATAGCTATGGACTGGGTAAGGTTCAGATCGAAATTTTCGAAAAAACAGTGGAAGACCAATTGTTCGAGCCGACCTTTATTACGCTCTATCCAGCCGAGGTCAGCCCGTTGTCTCGTCGTAACAACGACGATCCTTTCTTGACCGACCGCTTTGAATTCTTCGTCGGAGGCCGTGAATTGGCCAATGGGTTTAGCGAGCTAAATGACGCAGAAGACCAAGCCAACCGATTCAAAGAGCAGGTGGCTCAAAAAGACTCTGGCGACGATGAAGCTATGTTCTATGACGAGGATTATGTGACTGCGCTAGAGGTCGGCCTGCCCCCAACGGGTGGCTGCGGTATCGGCATCGATCGTTTGGTCATGTGGCTGCTGGATCAGGACAGCATTCGTGATGTCATCCTGTTCCCGGCGATGCGCCCGCAGGCTTAAAACCCTAGGCCCGTAATCTGGCTAGGTTACGGGCGCGCTTGATGACCTGAGGCGCCGTCACGG
This sequence comes from Pseudomonadales bacterium, assembly GCA_012269655.1. Lineage (GTDB taxonomy): Bacteria > Pseudomonadota > Gammaproteobacteria > Pseudomonadales > Litorivicinaceae > Litorivicinus. The sequence continues at coordinate 4,557 of JAAXJV010000280.1, read as the reverse complement.
CGGCCCGCCAACTGCGGCGCAGATCGTTGGCGATCGCGATCATGGCTGGGGTCATCAGCAACACCAGTCCCATTCCCATGCCCAGTCCGTACACCAAGGTAATCACCGTTGGTTTCAAGAATTGCGCCTGAACACTGGACTCAAACAACAGCGGCAACAAGCCTCCAACCGTGGTCAGGGTGGTCAAAAACACTGCCCGTAAACGGTCCGAGGATCCCTGAATTAATGAATCCAATAGTGGTTGGGTCTGCATGCGTTCTTGAATACGAACAATCAGCACTATCGTGTCGTTTAAGATGATTCCCGCCATCCCGATAAAACCGACAACGCTGAACATCGACAGTGGCACACCGTGAATGTAATGACCCCAAACTACCCCAACCAAGCCGAGCGGGATGGTCAAAATAGGAATCAAGGGGCGTGACCATGAGCCAAAAATCCAAGTCAGCGTCAAATAGATGGCCAATAAACACACCATAAAGCTGACCACGGCTTCGCTCAGGAACTCGCGTTCATCCTGCGCCAAACCGGATAGTTCAAAATCGACTCCGAATTCCTGTGCGACGTCAGGTAGCCACTGATTTTGCAGTTGCTCTTGAAGTGCACGCGCAGCGACACTGTCCTCGGGTAATTCGCCGGTGACCAACACGAGTCGCTGACCGTTTTCTACCTGCAGGCTCGCAAAGCCACGGCCACTTTCCCAGCGGGCAACCTGATTTAAATCGGTAAAGCTGCCATCCGGTAAACGAACGCGAGCACGGCTTAAGTAATCGGCATCGGCCGCGCGATCAGTCAGACCAACTCGAACCTCAATAGACTGGCCATTTTGCGGCAGGCTAATGGCTTCGATGCCATCGAGTTGACCGCGAAGTTGGCTCGACAAGGCCGCGGCGGTCAAACCGAGGGCCTGTCCTTCGGGCGTGAGTGTTAAGCGTTGCTCAGTTTTGTCATAGGCGAGGTCATCCTCGACAGCACTCACACCGGGGCTTTCATTCAGGCGCTTTTGAAGCGCCAACGATGCCTGTTTAAGGGTTCGGAAATCGTCGCCGATCAAGCGCACAGAAATCCCGTCGGTTTGCGGGCCTTGCCGATCACCACGCACCTGGATTCGGTCCACTTTGTCAGACTCGGGAATCGCAGCCTGCCAAGCGCGGATAAACTGGAAAGCACTGTACGGACGTAGATCCGGGTCGATCAATTCGATGTTAAAGCCGGCCAGTCGATCGGGTGAGACTCGATCAGAGCCACTGATGGGTCGGCCCGAGTTCGCACCGACCTGAGTAAACCAGCCTTTGACCGGGCCCTGACCGTGTTCCTCGGCGTATTGTGCGTTGATCTGCTCCATGGCCACCGCCATGGCATTCAGTTGAGCCAAAGTGTCGGCGCGGCTCGTGCCCTCGGTCATCATGACGTTGGCGGTGAGCGTTCCCCGTTCGGGTGCGTTAAAGAAGCGCCAGCCAACGGTCCGATCCATAATCATGGCCGCCGAAAAGAGGATCAGCGAGATCGCTCCGGCCAGTGCGGGATAACGCCAGCGAATGACGCCCTCGACCATCCGGCGATAGGGGCCATCACGAAAGCGGTCAAAGTGGTGGTTGATCCACAAGCTGGGTCGATCAATCCAAGCCGGTCGGCCCGGTTTGACCGCGCGCAGTGCATGGAACATGTGCGCCGGTAGCAGCAGGAATACCTCGATCAAACTGGCTGCAATGACCAGTACAACCGTTACGGGAATGTCTGTGATCAGGCTGCCAAAGCGTCCGCCGATTAACAGCATCCCGCTGAAGGCAATAATGGTGGTTAGACTCGATGAAAGAACCGGCAGAAACATCCGCTTTACCGCCAATAAGGCGGCATCGGCGGGGGCATGACCCTGACGATGAAGGTGATCCGCATGCTCACCAATCACGATGGCGTCATCGACCACAATGCCCAAACAAATAATGAGGGCAAACAGTGAAACCATGTTCAGTGACAGCCCCAAAGCCAGCATCAAAGCAACCGTTGCTAACATGGCTGTCGGGATGCCAATCGTGACCCAAAAGGCGGTTCGTACAGACAAAAACAAGAACAGCAGGGTGATCACGATCACCAAGCCCGTAATACCGTTTTCAATCAAAATCCCTAACCGGTCCTTGATCGCCTGTGCACGCGGCCGAGACAGAACAGCGCTGACGCCATCGGCGGATTGGTCATTGAAGATAGCGACCGCTCGCTCGACCGATTCTTGTAAGGCAATGGCATCTCCATCCGGACCACGTTCAACCTGGATTCGAATGGCCGGCTGACCTTGGTAATACAGGGCAATGCCTCGGTCCAAGCCCTCAAATTCAATTTGACCAAGCTGCTCAACCGTCAGGCGCGTGCCGTCGTCTTCGGCAATTAGGGCAAACTCAGCCAGTGACTCGATGGGTTGTCCCTGAGTGCGAAGGCGGACTCGATCGTCCGATAAGGTTCCGGCAGGGTTGTCGCCAAAGGCGCCTCGGATTTGATTGGCGGCGTCTTGCAGCGTAACGCCGTACTTTTCGAGGGTCTTAGGCTCAAATCGAACGGTTACGCGGGGGTCGCTGATTCCGCTGATCGTAGTTTTTGATACGCCCGCTTTGAATAACAATTGATCCAAATCTCGCGCGCGGCGTTCGAGTGCACTCAGGTCCAAATCGCCATAAACCAAGACATCGGTGACTCGGTCACGGAACCAGCCTTGCGTCAGAACAGGACTTTCGGCATCGGCTGGTAATGACGCTTGGCGCAGAACGCCTTCGATTTCGTTAATCGCGGTGGGCATATCGAAACCGTCGGCGAATTGCAGACGGAATCGTGCTCGGCCTTCCTGGGCCGAGGCCTGAGATTCGTCCACGCCTTCAACGCCGCGCAAAGCAGGTTCGAGCTCCCGCAGAATGCGCAGATCAATGTCTTCCGGGCCGGCACCGGGCCAAGCAATGCTGATAAAGACGGTTTCGATTACGAAATCAGGAAAGAATTGCGCTCGAATCCGATCGGTTGAGATAACACCGACCACCAGTAGCATCAACAGCAATAGGTTGGCTAGGGTGCGGTGATGGACGATATAACGGACTAAGCCCATCAGCGGCTACTCTGAAAGCGCTGAGTGACCCGTTCGACGACAGCTTTGGGTGGATTGTCCGAGCGCAACTGCTCAAGCAGGCTCGCTTTGCGATCGGCCGGCATGCGGTTGTTGTTTTCGACAAAGGCAATCAGGTCTTCAATGCTGGGTGCATTGGCAGCCGCTTGCTGGGCAGTTTGTACCGGCAAACCTTGGGTGAAGCGCGGCGCCACTTCGCTGACGAGCTGGGGCGCTCGAGGCGCAGTAATCAAAATACGGTCTTGATTTCGTTGCATCACCTCAACGTTCAATGCGTTCAGGCGTCCCTCGCGTACGGTGAACACAATGCCATCATCACTTAACGCACTGGCTGGTATCCAAGCCAAATCGCCTCTGGGTGGCTCGGTGACTTGAATATCCACCCAGTCTCCGGGGCGCAGCAGGGTATTGGGATCCGGATTCAATTCGGCAAACAGCTGGCGCCCACCGTTGGCTAAATTACCGTCGCTTGCGACTCGGGTCAGGGTGCCTTGCTGGCGCCAGACTAACGAACCTGCGGCCAGCGAGACCTCTGTTTCAAGTGGCAGTGGCTTTTGTCCATCGGCTTCTAAGAACCGAATGACTCGAGGGTTTTGGGTTGAAAAAGCGACTTCCAGTGAATTCAGATCGGTCAACACCGCCAGACTCTGCCCAGCGCCCAGTTGATCACCGGGTTTGACCGAGACTTCGGTTAGCACGCCACCGAAGGGAGCTTTGAGTTCGCTGTCGGCCAAGTCTTGCCGTGCCTCGTCCAGCGTGATTTGCAGACGTTCGACCTCCAGTGCTCCGCGATCCAACGCAGCTTGTGCGTTAATCAGCGCGGTGCGCTTTGCACTCATGGCCTGTTGAGCCCCGTTTAATGCCAGCTCGGCGGCCTCAATGTCCGTGGCAGAAGCGAGTTGTTTGTTCAGCAGCCCTTGTAAACGAGTGAGTTGCGCTTGTCGTAACTGGGTTTGTGCTTCGGCCTGGCGCAGTTCTATTTTGGCAGCCTGCAAGCGTGCAGTGAATTCGTTCTGGTTGGCCTTGGCACTTGCGAGGTTCAGCTCACTGGTTCGGGCCCGACGTTCGAACGGACGTGGGTCAAGCCGTGCGATGATCTCGCCTGACTGAACCCGCAAACCGGTTTTTAAGCGATCCGATAGTTGATCCAGGCGTCCTGGGACAGGAAAGCTGAGCCGTGTTTCTTTGGCAGCTTGAATCCGGCCCTGCAGGGCCAGGGTCGGGCGCGCTTCGATTCGTTCAATTTCGACGAGTTCGACGGTCGGTGCGGGGGTTGTACTGCCGCTGGGGCGGCCGCCATCAGGCGCCGCATTCATGATGCGCCAAACACCACCACTCAGCAGGCCGACACTGATCACCATCATGCTCAAGCCAGTTAAGGCTCGCGGGATAAAACGCATGGTCTTTCCTAATTTTACAATCGTTGGCAAGCTATCAATAAAATCGCCAAC
>JAAXJV010000162.1 GCA_012269655.1 Pseudomonadales bacterium | reverse complement strand
AGGCGCTCGCTCGGATACGCAATGGAGAGTCGAACGAAGTCGTGATGGCTCGACTGGCTCATGAATTAACTCAAAAGTTGCTACATGAGCCCTCAAAGGGGCTGCGCCATGTCGCAACCCATCCAGAACAACTCGACACAGCACTGACCGTGCTGGGCCTAAAAAAGGACATTTAGTGAATTCAGGTATCGAACGCCGGTTAGAGCAACTTCTCGATCGGTTTGAAGAGGTGCAGGCGCTGATGTCGGATCCGGACGTGATCTCGGACCAGCAGGCCTTTGCCAAGTTGGGCAAAGAGTATTCGGATCTGGAAGTGCCGGCCAAGCTTTATCAACAATGGCGAGCGGCATTGGATGATCTAGAGCAGGCGAAAGCTTGGCTCGACGATAGCGACCCTGACTTGAAGGCGATGGCGCGCGAAGAACTGCCTGAGCTCCAAAGTCAGGTCGAAACCCTAGACGATGAGCTGACCCGCGCCTTGCTTCCCAAGGACCCGGATGACGACAAAGATGTTTATCTGGAAGTCCGGGCCGGCACCGGTGGTGATGAGGCGGCGCTGTTTGCGGGTGATTTATTCCGCATGTATTCCAAATACGCCGAATCGCAGCGCTGGAAAACTCAAGTCATGAGCGCGTCAGACGGCGAAATGGGCGGGTATCGAGAAATTGTGATGCGGGTGTCCGGCGACGATGTTTACAGCCGACTCAAATTTGAGTCCGGCGCCCATCGTGTGCAGCGAGTGCCGGCGACCGAAAGCCAAGGACGAATCCATACCAGTGCTTGTACGGTTGCGGTGTTGCCCGATGCAGGCGAGGTCAGTGAAGTCGCGTTCAGTAAAGACGAGCTTCGAATTGATACCTTCCGCTCCTCGGGCGCCGGTGGACAGCACGTCAACACCACCGATTCTGCGATTCGAATTACCCACCTACCGACTGGCGTGGTCGTCGAATGCCAAGACGAGCGTTCACAGCACAAAAACAAAGCGAAAGCCTTGTCGATGCTGCAGTCCCGTTTGAATCAGGCGGCCAAAGAAGCGGCGCATGCCGAGCAAGCGTCTGCCCGAAAATCCTTGGTCGGTTCGGGTGATCGATCCGAGCGGATTCGTACCTACAACTACCCTCAAGGCCGGGTGACGGATCATCGCGTGAATCTAACGCTGTATAAGTTGCCCGAGGTCATGGAGGGCGATTTGAACCCGCTTCTGGATCCTTTGTTAAGCGAATACCAAGCCGAACAATTGGCTAATTTGAGCGCATGACCCGAAGCCAAGCGCTGGCGTTGGCCACCGAGCGGTTGGCACATCTTCCAGATTCGGCTGGCGAAGCGATGCAGTTGTTGATGCAGGTGGATGGCTTTGATCGGGTGCAATGGATGCTCGCCCCCGATGCTGAAATAAACTCGCCAGAGCGTTTTCAGCAATGCCTTGAGAGGCGAAGCCAGGGCGAATCGCTGGCTAGCATTAGAGGATCGGCCGGATTCCTCGACTACGACTTGGCGGTGGGTCCCGGTGTCTTGATTCCACGGCCCGATACCGAAACCTTTGTTCAGATTAAGTGGGGCCCCGGTCCGGTTGTAGACTTAGGCACCGGTAGCGGAGCCTTGGCTCGATGGGCATTGGATGCTCAAGCCTCGCCCGTGTTCGCGATTGAAAAGTCCCTTCAGGCGCTGAGTTATGCCCGCCGCAATTTGCCACTGGCCATCACTTTGTTGCGAGGTGATTGGGCTAGCATGTTGGCCGATCAATCAATGGGAACGATGTTGTCTAATCCGCCCTACATTGATGCGGCTGAACCTGAGCTTTCAGGAGATGGCGTTCGATGCGAGCCTCGTCAGGCATTGGTGGCTGATGACGCCGGATACTCAGATCTTAAAACCTTGATTGAGCAGGGGCGGCGAGTATTAAAGCCCGGCGGCTATCTGTGGATGGAGCATGGTCACCAGCAAGCCGCGCGGGTTCGTGAAGCGTTGCGTCAGGCAGGCTATGGTTCGATCGAAACGCTGGTGGATTTGCCCGGCAAAGAACGAATTA
>JAAXJV010000093.1 GCA_012269655.1 Pseudomonadales bacterium | reverse complement strand
TTACACAGCGAAGGCCGGCGCTATCGAGATTGGTTACGCACAGGCCATGGGTATGTGACCCTATCCGATGGCATCGTGCAGTCCTGTGACATCGTATTTTACGATCTGGCCGTCAAAACCGGTATCGATCGAATCGCTGAATTCATGGATGACTTCGGATTTGGTCGTGAACTGGGCATGGATATTTGGGGCGATTCACCGGGTATTTTGCCCTCGACACAATGGAAAAAGTCGATTCGTGGTGGTTCTTGGTTCCCCGGGGAAACGGTGATTGCAGGTATTGGTCAGGGTTATTGGGTCACCACGCCACTTCAGCTGGCCGCAAGCACCCTGCCAATTGCCACGCAGGGTATTTGGCGAGAACCGGTCATGGTCAAAGCCGGCTCAGGCCCCATTGAACAGGTTGACCGGCCTCAGGAATTTGAAATTCCTGTGCGTAATCCAGCCAATTGGAAACGCACCATTAGGGCCATGGAAGACGTTATGCATGGTGCTCGAGGTACTGCTCGTCGCGTCGGAGCGGAGGCGCGTTATCGAATCGCGGGTAAAACCGGAACAGCGCAGGTCCGGTCATTGGGCGAGGAAGAAGAGTACGACGAAGAAAACATTGAAGAGCGATTTCGAGACCACGCTCTGTTTGTTGGTTTCGCGCCAGCGGATCAACCTGAGGTGGTCATTTCGGTCGTGGTCGAAAATGGCGGCGGTGGGTCGAGCACCGCAGCGCCCATCGCGAAACAAGTGCTGGACGCTGTGATGTTAGATCCCATGACCGGTAATGTTCGGGTGGCTCAGCAATGAGCTCGGCGTTGATCAGTCACTCGACGGTTCCCGGTGTTCTAAAACGCCTAGGTTTGGACGGTCCGCTGTTGGCCGGTTTGCTTTTGATTATGGCGTTTGGCTTGTATGTGCTGTACAGCGCGGGAGGCCAGAGCCTGGAACGCGTTTATGCCCAGGCGATTCGGTTGGGTGTCGGCCTTGTTTTGATGGTGATTGTCGCTCAGTTTCACCCCCACCAAATCCGTCAGTTAACGCCGCTGGGCTATGGATTTGGCGTCATTTTGTTGATTGGTGTCTTGTTGGTCGGTGTCGAATCCAAAGGGGCGCAACGTTGGTTGCAAGTTCCGGGGTTGCCCAAGTTTCAGCCCAGCGAGCTCGTGAAAATATTGGTGCCTATGATGATTGCGCTATGGGTCAGCCAACATCGGTTGCCGGTCCGCATACCCGTCGTGCTAGTGGGTTTGATTTTCGTGGCCATTCCGGTGGGGCTGATTGCTCGTCAGCCAGATCTAGGGACCTCGCTGTTGGTCGCGGCGTCAGGCATCTTTGTGATTTTACTGGCGGGCATCCAATGGCGCTGGATAGCCGGTGCCGGTGTACTGGGAGCGATAAGCCTGCCGCTGTTGTGGATGAACATGCATGCCTATCAGCAACAGCGGGTGCTGACCTTTTTGGATCCTGAATCAGATCCTTTGGGTGCGGGCTGGAATATCATTCAATCCAAGACGGCGATCGGTTCAGGCGGCATCTTCGGAAAAGGTTGGCAAGCCGGCAGTCAGGCGCAATTGGATTTTTTGCCGGAGAGCCATACGGATTTCATTATCGCGGTGCTAGCAGAAGAGCTGGGTATGTTGGGTGTCCTCATCCTGCTGGCGCTGTATCTATTTGTGATCGCGCGTTGCTTGATCCTGGCCAGTCGAGCCGGAACGACCTGGGGCCGTTTACTGTCTGGCGCCCTGACTCTGACGTTTTTTGTATATATTTTCGTCAACATCGGAATGGTCAGCGGTATCTTGCCGGTGGTCGGAGTGCCGTTACCTTTGTTCAGCTATGGCGGGACCAGTGCGGTGACGTTGCTGGTGTCCTTTGGCCTGATTATGGCAGCTCAGCGTGAGCAGATTCGCCAACGCCCACCGAGCCGTGCCTGACCTCGTGTCCAGTGCGGCAATTCAGTATGATAGAACGGCAAACAACGTTCTGGTGCGCACCGGGACTCGATTAAAAGGCAAGCATGTGAACAAACTTTGGCTCACTCTCT
>JAAXJV010000013.1 GCA_012269655.1 Pseudomonadales bacterium | reverse complement strand
TCGCGATGCACTTCGCGCTGGTTGACCAAGGACTTTTTCGACGCGTGCACAAATTCAATTGGGTCTTCGATCGTCAAAATATGGTGGTTGCGCTGCTCGTTTACGTAGTCAATCATCGCCGCCAGCGTGGTCGACTTACCTGAACCCGTCGGGCCGGTGACCAATACCAATCCTCGGGGTTTACTGGCCAGATCTTTAAAGACCTGTCCCATACCCAGCGTTTCCATGGATAGAATTTCGGTCGGAATGGTACGAAATACCGCAGCGGCTCCGCGGTTTTGGTTAAACGCGTTGACACGAAAACGTGAAACCCCAGGGACTTCAAATGAAAAATCGGTTTCCAATTTTTCCTCGAAGTCACGCCGTTGTTTGTCGTTCATGATGTCGTAAATCAGGCCATGAACGGCTTTGTGATCGAGCTCAGGGACGTTGATTCGCCGAACATCACCGTCGACTCGAATCATAGGGGGTAAGCCAGCCGATAAATGTAAATCCGAGGCACCTTGCTTGGCGCTGAAGGCCAGTAACTCTGTGATGTCCATACCAAGTTCCACTGTATGTTATGTTTCGCGTTATGAGCTCACCCGACGACATCCAACGTTATGACCACATCTGCAGCCGTATCGATGGCGCACTGGCCTCGGCAGGCCGAGCGCCCGGGAGCTGTCAATTAATAGTAGTCAGTAAAACCCAAAGCGCAGATCGACTTGCCCCCTTGGTCCAAGCACGCCAAATCGAGTTAGGTGAAAACTATCTAAGCGAGGCCCTGCCTAAGATTGAGGCCCTTCCCGACAGCCAAATTTGGCATTACATCGGCGCTATCCAGTCCAACAAGACTGCCCCCATTGCTCAGCATTTCGATTGGGTGCACACCGTGGATCGGACAAAAATTGCCACTCGCTTAAATGATCAAAGGCCCGAATCCCTTGCGCCTTTGGAAGTCCTGATCCAAGTCAACATTGACGAGGAAGACAGCAAAGCCGGGTGTCGACCGGCGGAAGTCAACGACCTGGCTCGTCATATAGAAGATTTACCGCGGCTCAGACTGCGCGGCCTGATGAGCATTCCGGCGGCCAACCAACAGGACCCCGAGGCGCCTCATCGTGCCCTGGCGGCTTTACTTGAAACATTAAAGCCCCACCATCCGCATGCGAGCTGTTTATCCATGGGCATGTCGGGTGATTTGGAGCCGGCCATTGCGGCCGGGGCAACTCAAGTGCGTATAGGAACGGCCATCTTTGGTCCTAGAACTAAACCTTAGGAAAAGCATGAAAAAGATCACCTTTATCGGCTGCGGCAACATGTCCAGCGCCATCATCCGCGGCATGCTACAGGCAGGCTTTGCACCAGAACGCATCAGCGCAACCGCCCGTTCTGAGGAATCCCTGGCCGCCATTTCTGCCATGGGGATCAAGGCCTTGTCTGACAACCAAACCGCCTGCGATCAAGCCGATGTTGTAGTGGTCGGCGTCAAACCCCAAATGGTGGGCGACGTATTTGGTGAGATTCAACTGAAGGGTCAGATGCTGATCAGCCTGTGTGCAGGCCTGCCGATTGCTTATTTTGAGCGTCTGTGCGGCCCACGCAGCATCGTTCGCTCGATGCCTAACACTCCGGTATTGGTTGGCAAGGGCGCTACGGGGTTGTTCGCCAATGCGCAGACTAGCGAGACCGAAAAACGACTGGCCAGCGAGATCTTCTCGGCCGGCGGACTTGCGCAATGGACGGACTCCGAACAGCAAATCGATGCCGTGACCGCGGCCAGTGGATCTGGAGTGGCCTACATGTTTGCCATGATTGAGCACATGATGAGCGGTGCGGAAAAACTTGGCATGGATCCCGAGGTAGCCAAAGCCTTAATCGCTCAAACCATGGCCGGCGCAGCTGAGATGGCACTGACCAGTCCAGACAGCCCTGGGCAATTGCGTGAAAAGGTCACCAGCAAAGGCGGCACCACCGCCGAGGCGTTGAAGACCTTTGATGCGCTGGGCTTTGAGTCCATGGTCCATCAGGCCATGCAAGCGGCCTATCGCCGGGCCG
>JAAXJV010000192.1 GCA_012269655.1 Pseudomonadales bacterium | reverse complement strand
ACCGTGACGGTGAACTGCTTCGGCGAAGGTGACATCACGACACCCTTTGGCGGTTACAAACAGTCCGGGTTTGGCGGTCGAGATAATTCGATTCATGCGCATGATCAATACACCGAGATGAAGACTATCTGGATTGATCTATCGGATGATGACTTTGCAGATAGCGTGGACTGATGAAGGTTCGGCGACTGCCGGTTGATCCAGGTCCGGCGGCTTGGAATACAATTCTGCCGCCTGCTGATCGCTATCCGCAGCAACAGGGCACTTTGCGTTGCAAGGTGGCCATAGTCGGCGGTGGGTTCGCCGGTTTATCGGCAGCTCAGCGGCTGATTGATCTGGGTGAAGAGTCGGTGGTGGTGCTCGAGGCGAAGGAATTTGCCGAGGGGCCTGCTGGGCGCAATTCGGGCTTCATGATTGATTTGCCGCACGAGTTGAATTCCGATGGCTATACCGGTCAAGCGGGTGCTCAAAAGCGAGAGATTGAACTCAACCGAATCGGCATAGATTACGCGGCGGACATTGCGAGTCGGTGCCAATTGCCTGCGCAGGTATTCGAGCAAGCAGGACGCGTGACTGGAGCGAGCACTCATGCAGGGGAACAGCACTTGGTTGAGTACCGTGCTCAGCTCGATCAGTTGGGTGAATCGTCGCGTTGGATGGATGCAGCCGAAATGCAGGCCATGACCGGCACGAATTTTTATCATCGAGGACTCTACACCCCAGGTGCGGCACTTATTCAGCCGGCTGCCTATGTGCGGGCACTGACAGGATTACTCGCTGCGCGGGCTCAATTATTTGAACAGTCGCCGGTGATGGAGTTTGAACAGCGCGCGGGCGGTTGGCTGTTAAACACCCCCAAGGGGCAGGTCCAAGCGGATCGTGTAGTCCTGGCGGTCAACGGTCACTTACAGTCATTTGGCTTCCTGCCAAGCCGGCTACTGCACGTGTTTACCTATGCTTCGATGACCGAACCCTTGAGCGCGGATCAGTTGGCTCGATTAAGCGGAGTCGGCGATTGGGGTATGTTGCCGGCCGATCCGATGGGAACCACGGTGCGAAAGTTCAGTGATTACCAAGGTGCGGGACATCGTATCGTGATACGAAATCATGCCACCCTGAATCAGTCGATTGAAACCTCGCCTTCGGATATGAAAAGGGCGGCAAAGTTGCAGCAGGTGTCCTTTGACGCTCGATTCCCGATGTTGAACGACGTCAAATTCGAGCATCGTTGGGGTGGTCGGCTGTGTTTGTCGCTGAATTCGACTCATGCTTTTGGTGAAATTGCGCCCGGATTATTTTCGGCCTGCTGTCAGAACGGCTTAGGAACGGCCAAGGGCATGCTGGCGGGTAAGTTGATCGCCGACATGATGAAGCTCGGGTCAGATGCGGACGGCGTTTCCGATTTTCTGGCTTTACCCGAGCCCAGCCGCCTTCCTCCACAGCCTTTTTTGTCGATCGGTGCGCGCTTGACGATGCGCTATAAAGAATACAAAGCGGGCCGTGAGCTCTGATGCAGGTCATCCCCGCTATCGATTTTAATGCCATCGATTGGAGGTATTTTGTCGATGCGATCGAGGCAGGGCATCGGCTTTCGTGTGCTCAATTGGATGATTCTTTTCTAGGTCCTTCGGAGGCCACTTTGTTATCCAGAGCGGCCTATATCCCAGAGCTGGGTTATCTGGTGAAGTCGGCCACTGTGCTGAGTGATAATGCCCGGCGAGGCTTGCCAACGGTTCAAACCATTGCCGCTTACTTTGATTCGCACACCGGCACCCCGATGGCGTTACTTGAAGGGGCTAGCCTAACCAACATTAAAACTGCGGCGGATTCGGTCTGCGGGGCTAGAGCGCTGGCCAACCCCGAGCCTAAAGTGCTCTTCTCAATTGGAGCGGGGACGGTGGCGCGGCACGCTATTTCGGCCTATCTGGCGATCTTTTCTAGCATAAAAACGGTCCGAGTCTTCAGCCGTAGTCGGGCAACAGTAATGGACTGTTTGGCTTGTGTGGAATCGACCGACGTGGATTTTGAAATAGTTCAGAGTATCGA
>JAAXJV010000023.1 GCA_012269655.1 Pseudomonadales bacterium | reverse complement strand
AGGTTCTCGAGGCTGTTCGAAGCCTATGAAGAAGAATGCCGAGTCTTAGGGCTCGGCATTTTCTAATTGACGGCTCGCTACCGGCCAAGCGGACACCACCGCTTTGAACAAGGTTGCGAGTGGGATCGCAAAAAACACGCCCCAAAAGCCCCAAATCCCACCGAACAATAATACCGCAACAATGATCGCGACCGGGTGCAGATTGACCACCTCAGAAAACAGCAGCGGCACTAACACGTTACCGTCCAGCGCCTGAATCAGCGCATAGATCCCGAGCAACCAATAAAACTCGCTGCTCCAGCCCCACTGGACGAAAGCAACGGCCGCCACCGGAATCGTGACCACCGCCGCACCAATGTACGGGACTACGACCGACAAACCGACCAACAGCGCCAGTAATCCCGCATAACGCAAGTCCATGAAGGCGAACGCCAAATAACTGACGACCCCAACAATGAGAATTTCCAAGAATTTACCGCGCACGTAGTTTGACACCTGCGCTTTCATCTCGACCCAGACCTGAGCCATGATCGGTCGACGATCCGGCAACATCTTCCCAATGGAGCCTAAAATCAAATCCGCATCCTTTAGAAAAAAGAACACGAGAATCGGAACCAGCACCAGATAAATCAGCAGTCCGATTAGGCCAGGCAACGACTCGAGCGAGAACGACAACACCCACTGCCCTAGTCCAGAAATTTGCTGGCCCGCTTGATTAATCAGTTGTGAGATCTGTTCAGGGTTGAAGTACTGCGGATAACGCTGTGCCAAGTTTTCTAACTGAACCTGAACGGTCAATATCAAATTGGGCAACTCGGACAGAAAATTTTCAGCCTGCTGAAATAGGGCCGGGACAACCCCTACCAAAAAGCCAACAAAGGCGAGGATCGTGGCCAAGAACACCCCCATGCCCGACCAAAAATTAGTCAGCACCAGACCGATGAGCCGCTCCACGCCACCCTGCATGATGAAAGCCAAGATCACGGCGGTGAACACCGGCGCCAACGGCTGGCCAAGCCAAATGATGAGGGCAAAGAAACCAATCAGCAACAGAGCAAATAGAATCGCTTCCTCATCAGAGAGGTAACGATCCATCCAGTTGCGAAGCACCTTAATCAAGTCGCATCTCCTTGCGCTTTACTGATTTCTACCGTGAGTGGTTCGTGAGATTGAATGCGAAACTGCGCCCCAACGCGGGTGGCCCAACGCTCAATGTCTGGACCCGCGGCGGGATCGTCTGCCACTAAGCAGAAACTTTCCCCACTTTGCAAAGTCGAATACTGCAACTTGGCTTTCAATAGAGGCATCGGGCAACGCATTCCGCAGCAATCAATCGTGATCATTGTCATTCTTAAAACTCACAACACCGGTATAGTACACGGATGAATAAACCCTGGCTGTTTTTAGTCGCCTTAACCAGTTTTGTTTTCAAACCAATGCCCAGTTTTGCCTTGGATGAAGCCCGCATCGGCAATCAGGTCGCGCAAATTCTGTATGCGAAACCGAACCTGAATGAAGACCCCATCGTGCTGGGTGCACTGAGTCGTCTATTGCGTCCGATTCACCGGGCGAGTCCATGGCGTGACCGGCCCTTGCGTTTAGTACTACTCACGGATACCAGCATTAATGCCTTCGCGGCACCGGGTGGCGTGTTGGGATTTCACACGGGGTTAATTGAAAAAGCTGGCAGCGCAGACCAACTGGCCAGTGTCATTGCTCACGAAATGGCACACATCACGCAGCGGCATTTCAGTCGCCGACAAGACGCCAACTCAAATAGTCAAACGGCTTACCTGGTCGGCACTCTGGCTGCCATCGCAGCCGGGGTTGCCGGAAATGCCAGCGTCGGTGCTGCTGCCCTGACAACCACCCAAGCCGCTGCGATTGATCAGGCATTAGCGTTTTCACGAGAACATGAGCGCGAGGCGGATCGACTGGGCTTAGAACTCATGACTAAGGCTGGTTTTGACCCCGCGGGCATGGGTGAGATGTTCACCACCATGCAGGCGGATCAGCGATTATCCGGGCAGCCGTTAGCTTACTTAAGCACACATCC
>JAAXJV010000087.1:1903-2072 GCA_012269655.1 Pseudomonadales bacterium | reverse complement strand
AGCCGCACCTTCACCACCGGATGTCCACCAGTGTAGTACTTCAACTTCGCCAGCAGCGAAGGCCGAGCTAGAAGCCGCCAAAGCGGTTGCTAGAGCTAGTTTCTTAAGCATGATTGAACATCATCACTTTATAGTTTTTGTTCTGGCCGCAAATTTTGCGACACACAAA
>JAAXJV010000087.1:0-1893 GCA_012269655.1 Pseudomonadales bacterium | reverse complement strand
TGATTCAACGCAATTTTGACATCATCGATCGTCAAATTGACGAGCAAATTACGCGACTGAAAACCGATGCCCAACCCATCCCTGAA
Source organism: Pseudomonadales bacterium (assembly GCA_012269655.1). Classification (GTDB taxonomy): domain Bacteria; phylum Pseudomonadota; class Gammaproteobacteria; order Pseudomonadales; family Litorivicinaceae; genus Litorivicinus. The sequence continues at coordinate 1,807 of JAAXJV010000087.1, read as the reverse complement.
ATGTCGTTTGCCGATGTGCAAGCCGGATCAATACCTCAAGACGCCGTCAGTCGGATTAAACAACGGGGTTGTGTGATCATCCGGGGTGTGTTTAAGCCAGAACAGGTCGACGATTGGAACACCTCGTTGATGCGCTACGTTGAAGACAACAACTATTTCGAAAAACAGCGTGAAAAAGCAGGGCTGGACAATTACTTTGGCGAACTGGGTAGTTCTAAGCCACAAATTTTTGGGCTTTACTGGTCACGGGCGCAAATGGAGGCTCGTCAGAGTGAAGAGCTGGCGAAAACCCGTAGTTGGCTAAATCGCTTATGGCATTATGAGCGCGACGGTCAGTTGATTTTTAACCCAGATCAAGAATGCCTGTATGCAGACCGGGTCCGGCAGCGCGAGCCTGGCGATCGCACACTAGGGCTCAGCCCACACGTCGACGGCGGTTCGGTTGAACGTTGGCTGGATGCAACCTACCGAGATGTGTACCGTCACGTACTTAGCGGTGACATTACCCAATACGATCCCTTTGACGCGCTGCACCGGACCGAGACAGAGGAGATTCCATCCCCAGCCGTGTGTCGTATGTTCCGCACTTTCCAAGGTTGGACAGCCCTGACAAAGCAGGGCCCAGGCAATGGCACATTGAACTTGGTGCCAATGGCCAATGCCATGGCTTGGATGATGCTTCGAGCGCTGCAGGACGATGTCGAACCGGAGGAGCTTTGCGGGGCATTGCCTGGCCGAGCCATGCCGGTCAAAGCACCTTGGCATGAAAAGTTATTGCAGGCCTATGTGCCTATCCCCACCGTTGAGCCGGGCGACACCGTATGGTGGCATCCTGATGTAATTCACGGTGTGGAAGACCACAATAAGGGGCCGGGTTACTCAAATGTTTTCTACATTGGCGCTGCCCCAGACTGTGCTAAGAATCGAGCGTTCTTAGAATTGCTCCGGCCCGCCTTTGAAAAGGGCGAGTCGAGCCCTGATTTTGCGCCAGAAAACTACGAAGTTGACTTCAATGGTCGTTTCCAAGTCTCTGATTTATCGACTATTGGTCGGGCTCAATTGGGGTACGCCGATTGATTCGACATCTGGTTATCATGCGAGTCGCAGAGCCCGCTATTGAAGCCGTCCGCCAAATTATGACGGAAATAGGCAAGCTGGATCTGCCGGGTAAACGTAGCTTTGATAGCGGGTTAAACGCGTCACCCGAACAGCGTGATCAGGGCTTTAATTTGGGCTTTGTAGTGACCTTTGACGATTGGGATGCGTTGGCCGTTTATCAGGCGCATCCCGATCATCAGCGACAGGGTAAAGCCTTGCTAAGTGCGCTCGCCAACCCGGACCATGACCTACTCGTAATGGACTGGGAGTTTTAACCAGCCTTACTGCCACTGAAAAAGAATAAAGATGACAACACCCAATTTTGCAGATCCCAAGTTTTTGACCGATCACATTCAGGAAACCTTGGAGTTCTATCAGCCAAATTTATTTTATCCAGAGGGTGGTTTTTTCCAGCATTTCAAGGACGACGGCAGCATTTACGACGCACAGACCCGTCACTTGGTTTCTAGTACTCGATTCGTCTTTAACTATGCGATGGCGGCTCGCCACGTCGATAAGCCCGAGTATCTAGATTGGGTGCGCCACGGTTTGGATTACCTGGAGACGCGACACCGGCAAAGTGCCGGCGGCTATGCTTGGGTTTTGTCAGGCGACGAGGTCGTGGATGCAACCTGTCATTGTTATGGACTCGCTTTTGTAATCGTTGCCGGTGCGACCGCGATGTTGGCTGGCGTGAAAGAAGGCCGCA
>JAAXJV010000224.1 GCA_012269655.1 Pseudomonadales bacterium | reverse complement strand
AACCAGCTGGCCAGCATAATGCCGCCATCGCGCACGAGCGATCGAATTGCTTTATCCACTCAAGGTCCGTTTATGATCGGTTCGCGCCGACCTTAATACACTTGGACGAGCTAAGAAATAAGAAATTTGCCCAAGCCATTAGATGGCGTTGGGATTAAAGCGGTACCCGGTCCCACGAACGGTTTCGACCATGCTTTCATGATCTCCTAAGGCTTTCCGTAGGCGGCGAATGTGCACGTCGACGGTGCGGTCCTCAACATAATTATCACTGCCCCAGACTCGATCCAGCAGTTGAGCTCGGCTAAAAGCGCGATTGGGATGGGTCATAAAGGTTTGCAATAAGCGAAATTCAAGCGGCGATAAGGTCAGGGCCTGTTCATTGATAGCGGCCCGCTGACTAATGGGATCCAGCATCAGGCCATTAAACTCCACGGCTTCCTCGACCCCTTTGGGCGTGGTTCGACGCAAAATCGCCTTCAGGCGCGCGACCAATTCCCTGGGTGAGAAGGGTTTGGTAATAAAATCGTCCGCGACTGACAAGCCGGTGATCTTGGCATCTTCGTCTTCTTTGGCGGTTAACATGACGATGGGCAGGGACTTATTTTGCTCGTCTTTGCGGATGCGCCGTGCGGTCTCAAGCCCGCTGGCCCCGGGCATCATCCAATCCATTAATACCAAATCAAAGGGCTGACTTTGGATTAAGCGCAATGCTTGCAAACCGTCGGCGGCCTCGACCGTTTCATAGCCGGCCATTTCCAGCGCAAGTACGATCATTTCTCGGATTGCGGTCTCGTCATCAACGATTAATACTCGGCGGTTCATCGGCTAACCCTCTATCAAGGCCAATACTATAATGGGCCTTATATGACAGTTGTGTGAAGGCCTAGGTCAATTTTTGCGACTGATAAACCAGATCCAGAAGTAATCCGGCAAAGATCACCAGCCCCACGCGATGATTCGATACGAAGGCGGCGAAGTAGTCCTCTCGCTGGCGGGATGCGATGAGTTTGTGCTGATTTAAAAAGAGGTTAGACGCAATGGCCAAACCCAAGGCATAGGGAAAGCTCAGTCCTGTAAAAACTCCCGCTGTGCCCCATAGAATCAACGCGGATGCTTGAAGTCCGGCTACCACTCGGTGAGCTTTTTCGCCAAAGGCGATCGCGGTCGATTTGATGCCGGCCTTCAGATCGTCAGGCTTATCCGTAAGCGCATACAGCGTGTCATAGCTCAGGGTCCAAAGGACGTTGGCCAACCACAATAGCCAAACCACCCAATTGAGGGGGCGATCTAGTGCAATGAACGGCATGATCACGCCCATGCTGAAGGCCAGACCTAAAAAGAGCTGGGGGTAATAGGTCCAGCGTTTGGTAAAGGGATAAAGTGCAGCCAAGGCCACAGCCACAAAGCTGGCCAAGATGGATTCAATGTTTAACGTCAGGACCAAGCCAAAGGCGACCAGCATTAGCACTGCAAAACAGCCCAGGGCTTGCTTTGCGGTTAAGGCACCGGTCACCAAGGGCCGATGTTGGGTGCGTTCAACCTGGCCATCCCAGTGTCGATCGGCGTAATCGTTGATCGCACAGCCCGCACTGCGGGTCAGAAACACCCCTAAGCTAAAGACAATGAACAGATGCCAGCCCGGCCACCCCTCGGCGGCTACGAACAGACTGATCATTGTCGGCCAATACAGCACCAACCAACCCACGGGCCGGTTAAAGCGAATTAGATCTAAATAGGGGGCCAGAGTCATGACAAGTCCACGTGTATCATGGCCGGCATGCTATCACTGTCTTAGACCTGGCTGTAGACGACTCGGCTGCCGACCCAGCGTTTAATCAGGGCCTGCGCCTTATCCGGGTAAGATTGATGCAACTGCTCGGCAATCGCTTGAGTCTTGGGTAACAGCTCGCGGTCGCGGGCGAGATTCGCCACTCGGAATGATAAATCCCCCGTCTGGCGCGTGCCCAACACATCCCCTGGCCCGCGTAGTTCCAGGTCTTTTTCAGCAATCACGAATCCGTCGTTGGACTGGCGCAGGGTTTCCAGGCGCGCTTGTCCGTTTTCAGAGAGCGGCGGGTCGTACATCAA
>JAAXJV010000270.1 GCA_012269655.1 Pseudomonadales bacterium | reverse complement strand
CGCATTGCCTTGCCACGGTCGATGACTTCTCTGAGGTCATCGACCGTATACAAGTAGGCGTCGGCGAGCTCGTCGACTTCGGGTTCTACGTCTCGCGGCACGGCCACATCAATAATCAAAATGGGACGGCGACGCTGTTTCAGTGCGCGTTCCACCATGCCTTTGCCGACTAACGGCAGTGGAGCCGCGGTAGAACACACCAAAATATCCGCGTCCTCTAACGCATCACCCAGGCGCGTCAGGGGCATAGCGCGGCCGCCGAGGTCGCTGGCCAGATCCTGAGCCCGACCTAAGCCTCGATTGACCACCGTCAACTGACCAATACCGCGCTGATTCAAATGACGCCCAACCAAGGCACAGGTTTCACCTGCCCCTAACAAGACGGCGTTGCAATCCGACAGTGGATCGAAAACCTGCTCGGCTAGTTTGACGGCGGCAAAGGCGACGCTGACCGGCTCTTTGCCGATTTCAGTCTGGGTCCGTACGCGTTTGGCGGCCCCGAATACGGATTGCAGCGTTTGGTTTAATAAGCTGCCCGCCGCACCGGCTGATTTGGCTGCACCCAGTGCCGTTTTGAGCTGACCAAAAATTTGTGGCTCGCCAATCACGAGGCTGTCCAAGCCAGCGGCCACTCGCATCAAGTGTCGTGCGGCATCCACGTCTTGATAGCAATAGACGTGTTGACGCATGCGCTCGGGATCGACTTCGGCACGCTGCGCCAACCATTCGAGCATGGCAGTTTGACTGGCCTCACCGGCCAAGATGACTTCGGTTCGATTGCACGTACTGAGAATCATGGACTCGTCTGCACCGGTTGCGGCCTTAACGTCCTGCAACTGATGCGACAACTCTGATTCGGCGACAGCCAAGCGCTCACGCAACGCCACAGGCGCCGTATCGTGATTCAATCCAATTGCCAGCAATGTCACAAAAAAATCGCCTCGTGCGAAATCCACTGATCTTTATTCTACCACCGCTGGAGCCGAAGCGCAGTGGCTGGCATAGTGAAGCCATGAAATGGCTCCCCCTGATCGCTTTATTCGCCGGTTGTACCCCGGTCAGCACGAATCTGGTCAGCACACCCGCGCCCCAGAACAATGAAACGCCGCCGGCACGGGAAAATGAAGCGCCCCAAAAAGCTCCCATGCCACCTGGCTCGCTGGAAGACTTATTGATCGCCGAAATCGCACTCAATCAGGGTGACATTCAAACGGCCTTTGATCGCCTGGACAAACAGGTCAAGCAGACAGAGGATCTCAGATTGGCGCTGCGCGCAGCACGAATCGCCACGCAATTAGACCCCCAAGCCAGCCTAAAAGCGGCGCTGCAACTTGACGGCATCGAACGTAGCTATGAATCGCTGGCCCTGCTAGCTAGGGGGCACTTGGTCAATGGACAGGTTAACGAGGGCGCTCGGGCGCTTAATTTGGCCAGCGAAATGAATCCGGATCAGGTACTGGGCTTTCTCCCTCGACTGCTCGCCGAGTCACCGGACTGGGCGGGCGAATTGGCCCGAGCACTGGAACCCACTCACCGCGATTCGGCAGCCCAGGGCATCCACTACTTGTACGCCGTGGCCGCAGGAATCAGCAATGAAGCGGCTCTTAAAGTCGCGCTGGATTTGCTCGAGCAATACCCCCAGCGGGCATCGCTTTATAACGAAGGCGCTCGCCTAGCCCAACTGGCGGGCGACGATGCGCTTGCGATCGGGATATTAGACCGGGCCATTGAACAATACCCAGAAAGCCAGACCTGGTGGCTGACCCGCACGCAGCTCTTTATTGCCGATGAAGACTACGAACAGGCCCTGCAAGGCTTTAAACGACTGATTGAGCTGGCACCCGGCGATACGGGCTATCAGATTAGTCAGGGCTTATTGGCCCTTGAAGTTGATGATCTTGAATTGGCTGAGCGGGTGGGATCCGACCTGCTTGGCAGCCCAAACACTGAACTGGATGCCAAATTGATTTTGGGCCTCGTGGCGGTTAATCGCCAGGAACTGGATCAAGCCCGCGAATTACTCACGCCCGTGCAGGGTGAGCGCTTTACCCTCGCCCGTAGCCAACTGGCTTTAGCCTATGCCGAAGCTGGAGAGCTGGAGGCACTCAGCGAATGGATGGATGCGGGGCGACTATTACGCCCAGATTTGGCTGTCGATTTATTCTTATCTGAGGCCGAAGTGTTAGACGACGCAGGGCACCCAGAAAAGATCCTGCCTTTATTAACCAAGGCCATTGAACAGATCGATAACAACTACCAATTGTTTTATGCCCGCGCACTGTATCGCGAGCGAGATGATTTTAACGGCATGGAAGCCGATTTGCTAAAAGCTCTAGAACTCGAACCCGGCAACGCGTCTATCCAAAATGCACTGGGCTATACCTATGCCGACGCTAATCAAAATCTTGATCAAGCGCTCGAACTGATAGGGCAAGCGCTCGCGCAACGACCGGATGATCCTGCCATTTTGGATTCCATGGGATGGGTCCACTTTCGACTGGGCAACCTGATGCAAGCACTGGATTGGCTGAAACGGGCTTATGAGCAACTACCCGATGCCGAAGTGGGTGCGCATTTAGGCGAAGCGCTATTTGTTGACGGGCAAACCGATCGCGCCCTACAGATCCTGCAAGAAAATTGGGACGAAAACGACCCCAACCCCATTTTGTTGGATACGCTTGAGCGCTTAAAGATCGAACTATGATTCGGCTATTACTACTCACACTCACGCTGGCTGGCTGTGCCAGCACTCCCTCAAGCTTAGTGCCGCCACCGAGCGCCCCTGAAGTCACACGAGTTGAAGGGCGGCTTAGCATCACCCAGCCAGATCGCCGCGATACCGGCAGCTTCGAATATCGCCGCACACCGACTGAACAGCAATGGCGCTTCAGCGGTCCAACCGGGACCCACATTGGCCAACTCACGCTCTCCCAGAATCAAGCTCGATGGAGCCCAGCGAAAGGTGACGCTCAACTGGCGTCAACCAGTGCAGCCCTGACAAAAGAAACCTTGGGCGTCAGCATTCCATTAGAAAAGGCCAATCAATGGTTGACCGGCACGGCACCTACAGCAGAACAGCTTGGCACCTGGCAATTGGAATACCTGCGATACGACGAGTTTGATCGCCCTCGCATTATTGAACTCACCCAGGGCTCGACCCGGGTACGCATCGTGGTAAAAACATGGCAGTACAGCCCCAACTCCTAGCCTCAGAACGGCATTCGTTTGACGTCAAAATTCACTGCCCCGGCAAGATCAACCACTTCTTGCACGTGCTGGGTCGACGTGACGATGGCTACCACGACCTGCAAACCGGCTTTCAGTTCATCGAATGGGGCGACTGGCTGCACTTTCGAGACTGCGACGGCTTCCGACTGACAGGCATGAGCGACGTCGCCTGTGAAGACAACCTTATCTGGAAAGCCGCGCATCAATTGGCCCGTAGCGCAGGCATCGAGCCGTACGGTCATTTGGAGATTGAAAAAAATCTACCCGCCGGTGCGGGCATTGGCGGAGGAAGCAGCAATGCTGCTAGCGCGCTGTTGCTATTGCGCGAGCAGTGGAGCCTTAGCGTCAGCGATGAGGCACTCATGCAAATCGGTACAACCCTAGGTGCAGACGTGCCGATATTCTTATATGGCATGAGCGCGGTCGGCACCGGAATTGGAGAGCGACTTGAGCCCATCGAATGGGAAGAAAAGCCAATACAATTGTTCCTGCCCGGCGTAAGTGTCCCTACGGCAAAGATCTTTAACGATCAGGTGTTGACTCGTGACAGCGCCCCGATTAGTATTCGCGCCGCTTTAGACGGACAGGGTCACAACGACTGCGAACCGGTTTGTCGACAGCAGTTCCCAAAAGTAAATGAGTTATTTCGTTTGTTAGACGGAATGAGGCCAAAACTTTCGGGAAGCGGTGGAACGGTATTTGTGATAGACAACCCGACTCCGTTTGAGAAGAAACTTCCGGCAGGCATGACGCTTGTTAACAGTTTTACTCGAAACCGCTCGTCAGCGATCAAAAGCTGACATAAACTATCGAACACCAACTGGGGTGTGGCCAAGTGGTTAAGGCAGCGGTTTTTGGTATCGCCATTCGAAGGTTCGAATCCTTCCACCCCAGCCATATTAAAAAGGACCCGTTTGGGTCCTTTTGCATTTTTAGGCTATTGGTTTCGTCCGACCAAATCCCACAGGTTGCCGTACAGATCCCGAAACACCACGACCTTACCGTAGGATTCCCGGCGCGGCTCTTCGATGAAATCCACACCCAGCTCGTCGTAGCGCTCGTAGTCACGGTCAAAGTCCTGGGTTTCTAAAAACAGAAATACTCGGCCTCCGGTTTGCCTACCGATGGCCGCGCGCTGCTCATCGTTTTTCGCCTTGGCCAATAGCAAGGCGCAACCACCACCACTGGGTGCGACGACGACCCAGCGCTTGCCGCCTCCCATATCCGTGTCTTCGAGCTGGTCAAAACCCAACGTACCAACAAAATAATCCAGCGCTTCGTCATAGTCGGCCACGACCAGTGCGATTTTACCTAGGGTTTGCATCACCGCTCCTTCTCCATCATTGGCTTTAATTTACCATCAAAACCCTCTCCAACTGCGGGATCGGGTCGCATTTTTTTCAGGATGCTTTTTATGAAAAAAGCGCGTAAAATCCGCGCCCTCAAATGACTTGGTCCAAAGGAGACGGACATGGCTCAGATGATGTTGTTCTCTGGCAACGCGAACCCCAAATTGGCTGGCGACATTGCCGAGTACCTGGGCATCCCCCTAGGCCAAGCTGAGGTTGGAAAATTTAGCGACGGCGAGATCGCCGTTGATATCGCCGAGAACGTCCGAGGCAAAGACGTCTTCGTCATTCAACCGACCTGCCGGCCCACCAACGACAACCTAATGGAACTGGTTGTTCTGACCGACGCCTTGCGTCGCGCCAGTGCCAGCCGCATTACCGCCGTTGTCCCTTACTTCGGCTACGCTCGCCAGGATCGCCGCCCTCGCAGCGCGCGAGTCCCAATTACCGCGAAAGTAGTTGCCGACATGATGGTCAGCGTAGGTGTCGACCGAGTATTGACCGTCGACTTGCACGCCGATCAGATTCAGGGGTTCTTTGATGTGGCGGTGGACAACATTTACGCCACTCCCGTGTTGCTAGATGACATCGTTAGCAGTCGTTACGAAGACTTGATTGTGGTGTCGCCCGATATTGGCGGCGTGGTACGTGCGCGCGCCATTGCTAAACAATTGGACGATGCCGACTTGGCGATTATTGATAAGCGCCGCCCCAAGGCGAATCAGGCCGAAGTCATGAACATCATCGGTGATGTCGCCGGCCGCACCTGCATCATCGTCGACGATATTGTCGATACCGCAGGCACCCTGTGCAACGCAGCCAAAGCGCTAAAGGAAAAAGGCGCCCAGAAAGTCGTGGCGTATTGCACACACCCCGTCCTCAGCGGTAAAGCTCTGCAGAATATCAGCGGCAGTGAACTTGACGAATTAGTCGTCACTGATACTATCCCGCTCCAACCTGAAATGGCGGACTGCTCGCAAGTTCGCGTGATCAGTGTTTCAGAATTGATTGGCGAGGCCATGCGCCGCGTCAGCAATGAAGAATCTATCAGCGCAATGTTTCGCTGAAGACAACAGTAAGGGGCTGGTCGAGGCCCCTTTTTAACTTTTAGTTAGGAGACTCATCATGAGTACAACAGCACTGGCAGCCGTCTCTCGCACGGTTACAGGGAAAGGTTCGAGCCGCCGCCTGCGCCGCCTGGAAAACTTAGTTCCCGGCATCGTTTACGGTGGTAACGCTGAGCCCGTACAAATTTCTATTGCTCAGAACGTTTTAATCAAAGCACTGGAAGACGAAGCCTTTTACGCCTCGGTTATCGATTTGGATATCGACGGTAAAAAGCAGCAAGTCATTTTGAAAGACCTGCAGCGTCACCCGGCTAAGCCGATCATCCTGCACGCCGACTTCATGCGCGTAGATGCCAAGACCGAGATCGTTGTCAACGTACCTCTACACTTCGTTAACGAAGACAAGTGTGTGGGCGTGAAGATGCAGTCAGGCAAAATCATGCACGAAGCCAGTGAAGTTGAAGTTCGCTGCCTACCCAAAGACTTGCCCGAGTTCATCGAAGTCGACATGACCGAAGTAGAAGCCGGTACTGTTTTGCACATTTCTGACCTGACTTTGCCCAAGGGCGTTACCTCAACTCAGCTAGCACTGGGTGAAGGTCACGACCTGCCGATCGCAGGCGTTAAGAAGCCCGGTGGCCCTCAAGCCGCTAGCGAAGAAGGTGAAGAAGAAGGCGGCGAGGAGTAATCCCGCCGGTGGCTTCCACCTTTCTTTTAGCAGGACTCGGAAATCCCGGGGCCCGCTACGACAAAACCCGGCACAATGCCGGGTTTTGGTTTTTAGAGCGCGTTGCGCAAAAGTATGCTCTGACCTTTCGCAAAGAAGCCAAATTCTTCGGCCAGTTTGCCAAGGGCCCGATCGAAGGCGCTCAACAATTGCTGTTGATGCCGGAAACCTTCATGAATCGCTCTGGCCAATCCGTTGCCGCAGCCACCAAGTTTTATAAGTTGCCGCCACAGGACGTCTTGGTCATTCATGACGAGCTTGACTTACCACCGGGCCAAATGAAGTTGAAAACCGGCGGAGGGCACGGCGGACACAACGGTTTACGCGATATCCACAGCCATTTTGGCAATCCCAACTACCACCGCTTGCGGATTGGTATTGGGCATCCTGGCAATGCCAAACAAGTGGCCGACTACGTGCTCAAAGCGCCCGGAGCAGAAGATCGCTCTGCCATTGACCGCGCCATTAATGTCGCTGTCGATGCCCTTCCACTTATTTTAAACGGTCAGTTCTCACTGGCCACCAATCAGATTAATGGCCACAAGCCATAGGAAACAGCATGGGATTTAAATGCGGAATCGTTGGCCTACCCAACGTCGGAAAATCAACTCTATTCAACGCGCTGACCAAAGCGGGTATTGATGCTGAAAACTTTCCGTTTTGTACCATTGAACCCAACGCGGGGGTCGTGCCCGTACCCGACCCCCGCCAAGACAAGCTGGCCGAGCTGGTCAAGCCTGAAAAGGTGATTGCGACCACCATGGAATTTGTCGACATTGCCGGACTCGTGGCGGGTGCGAGCAAGGGCGAGGGACTGGGCAACCAATTTCTCGCCAACATTCGCGAGACTGATGCCATCGCCCATGTCGTGCGCTGTTTTGAAGACGACAACGTCATCCATGTCGCCAACCATGTAGATCCCCTAGCCGATATTGAAGTGATCAATACCGAGTTGGCCCTCGCTGACTTGGACACCGTCGAGCGCATTCATCAGCGCCAGACTCGCGCGGCGAAAAGTGGCGACAAAGACGCAAAAGCACTGGTCGCCCTGTGCGATCGAATGCTACCGATATTGAATGAGGCTCAGCCTGTGCGCTCGCTTGAGTTTGACGACCAAGAACAAAAGCTCGTCAAGCAAATGCAGTTATTGACCAGCAAACCCACGCTGTATATCGCCAACGTCAACGAAGAGGGCTTTGAAGACAATCCCCATTTGAACGCCGTTACCGAATTGGCGGCTCAAGAAAACGCACAAGTCGTTGCGATCTGCAACAAGTTAGAAGCAGAAATTAGCGAGCTGGATGACGACGAGCGGGACGAATTCTTAGCCGACTTGGGCATGGAAGAGCCCGGACTGGACCGCGTGATTCGTGCCGGTTATGAGTTGCTAGGTCTGCATACCTATTTCACCGCTGGCGTTAAAGAAGTTCGAGCCTGGACGGTCAAAAAAGGCGCCACAGCACCCGAGGGTGCTGGCGTCATTCATACCGATTTCCAAAAAGGTTTCATCCGAGCCGAGGTGGTCAGCTATGAAGACTTCGTGACCTTAGGTGGTGAAGCCGCTGCAAAAGAAGCCGGCAAGTGGCGCCTCGAAGGCAAGGACTACATCCTTCAGGACGGTGATGTCGTGCACTTCCGCTTTAACGTCTAAAACTGGCCCCACCACAACAGGCTGCCCAGTAACAGCGTGGCTGAGGCCAACATCAGATAAGCCCCTCGCCGAATCATGGCTGGGGTAATGCTGTGGTCAACCGCACTGCCACGCCCATGAAACATTGCCTGTACCAGGCGCTCTTTTAACGCAAACTGATGCCACAGCACCGCCAACACATGCACCAGTACGATCAGCAATAAAGCGGGTTTGGCCAACCCATGAATTTCTGTGGCGATACCCGCCACCGCACCACTGACCCAGTGATTGAGCGGCGCGTCATAGAACACGTCGTCGGTCGAGACTAAACCCGTCAGACCCATCAGGCCAAGTAAACCGATCAACAACAAGATCCCCGCCCCACCCGCGGCACTGTGCCCAACCGCTGGGTCGTGCTCTTTGCCAATTAGCCGCTTCAGACTTTCTATAACGGCACGAGGGCCGGCGATAAAGTCGCTGAAACGGGCATGCGTCGGGCCGATTATTCCCCAACCTATGCGAAACATCACCCAGCTTAAGATAGCGATACCAACCCAGGCGTGCTGCTCTCTAAGATCCAAGTTCTCACCTGAATACAGCTGAAAGGCGACCAACAAGACAATGCACCAGTGGCCCAAACGCACCCAAATATCCCAAATCATTTCGTTCCCTCTAATTTAAAGATCTGGGCGTTGACAGCGTCCCGACGCAGCCCTATTATTCGCGCCCACGATGGCTATGTAGCTCAGCTGGTTAGAGCACAGCACTCATAATGCTGGGGTCGCAG
>JAAXJV010000128.1 GCA_012269655.1 Pseudomonadales bacterium | reverse complement strand
GTACGCTGTTGTTCGGTACGTCTGGTTCGACTCAGTTCCCTTACCTGCTGAACGACCCTCGTGTTCGTTATGAATACAATGATTGGAACGCAGTCATGGGCTCAGGTACCGGTGGTGTTGCGTATTTGAACGCTGAAGCAGGCGCTAAATTTGACGGTTCTGCTGATAATCTTCAGTCGATGAACTTCATCTACGGCAGCCAAGGTGCAACCCGTTTGGATCTGGTGCCTTTGTTGGCATGGAAGATGTTGGGTATGAACGTTGAGCCTGTATTTGGCATCAAGGGTCGTGGTGACGGCCGTTTGATGTTCGAACGTGGCGAAGCCAACATCGATTATCAAACCACTTCAGGATACCTGAAGGGCTCTGCTGAGTTGGTTGAAGCCGGTACTGCCGTTCCAATGATGACTTGGGGTAACGTCGACGCCGACGGTAACATCGTTCGTGACCCGACCTTCCCGGATATGCCTACCTTTAAAGAAGTCTGTGAAAAGACAAAAGGTTGCGAAACCTCTGGCGCGGCATGGGATGCGTGGAAAGCCTTCTTCGTCTCTGGTTTCCCTGTCCAAAAACTGGCCTTCTTGCCTGCGGGTACGCCTGACGACGTAATTGCGACCTACACCCAGGCATTTGAAGCGGTGCGTAGCCGCGCGGACTTCGCTGAGATCTCTGCAAAGCGCGTTGGTAAGTACGATGTGTTTGTCGGTGAAGGTGCTCAAAAAGCGCTGGCTACGGCAACTCAAGTACCTGCGTCTGCAAAGGCGTATGTGACTCAGTGGTTGAAGGACGACTACGGCGTTGAGCTGAAAAACTAAGGTCAGCAAACGAGAGTAGAACAGCGCTCCGCTCAACCACCGTTGGGTGGGGCGCTTTTTTATAGCAGGAAGATAAATGGAAGTATTTGAGGCAGCGCTACCAGCGCTTGGACAAGCCTGGGCGATGATTTTGCAACCCGAAGTTCTGGGTTACTTATTAGGCGGCGTGGTAATGGGCTTGGCCGTGGGCGTTTTCCCCGGTCTAGGTGGCATTGCTGGCCTGTCATTAGTCCTTCCATTTATGTTCGGCATGGAGCCTGTATACGGATTGGCTCTGATGATTGGTATGTTGGCGGTGGTTCCTACTTCGGACACTTTCGCCTCGGTTTTAATGGGTATTCCGGGCAGTTCGGCTTCACAGGCAACAGTCTTAGACGGCTTCCCACTCGCTAAAAAGGGGCAAGCCGCACGTGCCTTGTCAGCGGCTTTTGCGTCATCTCTGTTTGGCGGTTTGGTAGGGGCCTGTTTCTTAACGGTCTTCATTTTGATCGCACGCCCTATTGTGTTGGCCTTTGGTTTGCCCGAAATGTTGATGATTACCGCATTGGGCTTGTCCATGGTGGCGGTTCTGGCTGGTCGGTTGGCGCTGAAAGGGCTCGCCGCGGCCGCCCTGGGCATCATGGTCGGAACCATCGGCGAGGCCGATGCAGGCGGTAGCCTCCGGATGTCGAGCTACGACATTCCCTACTTAGTAGACGGCTTCAAACTGGTTATTGTGGGGCTGGGAATTTTTGCAGTCCCCGAAATCGTGTCCTTGCTGCGTCAAGATCGATCTATTTCAAAAACGGCCAGCCTAGGCGCGGGCTGGCTGGATGGTGTGAAGGACTGGTTTGCTAATCGTTGGTTGTCATTCCGTTGCTCTGTGATTGGCGTTGTGGTCGGTGTGATCCCAGGTCTGGGCGGCTCAGTTGTCGATTGGATTGCCTATGGCCACTCTGTGCAGTCAACCAAAGACAAATCAAATTTTGGCAAGGGTGAAATTCGAGGTGTGGTTGGGCCTGAGAGCTCAAACAATGCCAAAGAGGGGGGTGGATTGGTGCCTACCTTGCTGTTCGGCATACCGGGCTCTGGATCGATGGCTATCTTTATCGGGGCGGTTGCATTGCTGGGCACGGGATCGATTGAAGTTGGCCCCAACATGCTCAAAGATAATTTAGATGTGACCTACTCAATCGTTTGGTTGCTGGCGTTGGCTAACGTGTTGGGTACCGTATTATGCATCGCAGCCAGCGGTGGGATTGCCAAGCTAACCACCATCCGGTTTGCTCTAATTGGTCCATTCCTTTTCATGCTGATTGGCTTTGCCGCTTTTCAGTCTGGGCAAAATTTTGAAGACCTGCTGGCACTCTTTGGGTTCGGTGTTTTGGGATTGTTCTTGCGCCGGTTTGATTGGTCACGCCCGGCCTTCCTTATTGGGTTTGTATTGTCCAATCCGATCGAGACCTTTACCAACCAATCCTTCCAAGTGGCGAGCTTCCGATTCCGAAAGAGTTTCGAAGAGGGCATGGATTATGTGTTTAGCCCCATCGTGATTGTGTTGATTGTCATCACCATCGTTTCTGTCGTTCTGGGGCTGCGCCAATCTAAAAAGATCATGGCGGAAGGGCAGGTTGAAGCGGGCGGTAAGCGCGCTCCGCTGGTCTTCTTGATGGTGGTGTTTGCTTATTTGCTGACCGCTACGATCAATGCAGCGATGATTCCAAGCTACAACATGACTGATAAAATCGTGCCTATGGTTATTGGCTCTATGGGCCTGCTGTGCTGCTTGGGCGTGTTTGTCGAGATGATCAGAAAGCCCGAGGGCGACGTGGTGTTTGCGGACAAAGAAGTGGCAGGTGATGATGCCGACGCGCCTCATGGTTTATGGCGAACGCTGGCTTGGTTGGCTGGGTTAATCGTGCTGACAGGGCTGCTTGGATTTATCCTTGCACTGATTTTGTTCTTGTTTGCGTTCTTTACGCTCCGAGCAGGGTTGTCAAAAGCACGCAGTCTGGCATTGACCGGCGGTGGTGTGCTGTTCATCTGTCTAATGGCATGGCTGCTTAACCGAAATTTCCCACCGGGTCTATTGCAAGACTTGGTTAACCTACCTTGGCCATTGAAATGAATCAGAAAAGTGTCCCTTATTGGTTTATGCGAGGCGGGACGTCTCGTGGTCCTTACTTTAAACGCGACGATCTGCCAAATGATCTCGATTCGCTTAGCGAGATCTTGGTGGCAACCGTGGGTGCAGGCCACCCGCTCAACATTGACGGTGTCGGCGGCGGTAATGCGGTGACAACCAAAGTCGCGATGTTGTCAAAATCCGACGATGAGTGGGCCGATGTCGATTATTTCTTTGCACAGGTTGCAGTGTTAGAGCCGTTGGTCGATTTCAAACCGACCTGCGGCAATATTTTGTCAGGTGTCGGGCCGGCTGCCTTGGAAATGGGCTTGGTCAAGGCAACAGGTGATGAAACGGTTATCAACATTCGAGCCGTTAACACGGGCGCTCGGGTTCAGGCCAAAGTCAAAACCCCTCAAGGCCGGCTTACCTATGCGGGTGATGCCGCCATTGCGGGCGTCCCGGGTACTGCTGCGCCCATTGAACTGACATTTTTGGACGTTGCAGGATCGGCCACGGGGGCAATGCTACCGACCGGTAATGCACGTGACGTGATTGACGGGATCGAGGTCACCTGTATGGATGTGGCCATGCCCGTCGCGATGGCACGAGCTGAAGACTTGGGCATCACAGGGTATGAGTCTGCCGAGGAATTAGACGCCGATACCGAGTTTTTCGCTCGCATGGAAAGCCTCCGTCTCAAAGCCGGTGAGTTGATGGGAATGGGCGACGTAACGAAGTCGGTAACGCCGAAATTTGCAGTTCTGGCCAAGCCGCGTAACGGTGGCACCATCACTGCGCGCTATTTCATGCCTTGGAAAACCCATCCCACCATGGCTGTGACTGGCGCACAGTGTATTGCGTCCTGTGCTTTGCAGCCGGGCAGTGTCGCAGACGGATTGTGTGACCGGCCAGACCCCGGCACGGTCGAGGTGGTGCTCGAGCATCCCAGCGGTCAAATTGAAGTGTTGGTAAGCTTCACCGCAGAGAATGGTTTTACCTTTGAATCCGCCGGTCTCATCCGCACTGCAAGGAAGCTCGCAGACGGCCAGCTTTATATCCCGAGTTAGGGGCGAGGAGAGTTTCCGTGAAAGTACACATTTTAGATGACTGGTTCGATACGCTACGGACCTTGCCGTGCTTTGAAAAACTAACGGGTCACGACGTAACCGTCTGGACAGATCATGTTCAGGAGACGAGTGCACTGGTAGACAGACTGCAAGATGCAGATGCCGTGGTGTTGTTTCGCGAGCGTACGAGCGTTTCGCGCGAGCTGCTCGAGCAACTTCCCAACCTAAGGTTGATTAGCCAGCGAGGCGTTTACCCACACGTCGACGTCGAGGCTTGCACGGATACAAACACCTTGCTGTGCTCCAAACTACCCAAAGGCGGTGCGGCTAATTACGCCGCGTCGGAGCTGACCTGGGGGCTGATACTGGCAGGTATGCGTCAGATACCCCAACAGATGGCTTCGCTCAAAGCAGGCCAATGGCAAATGGGTGTTGGGAAGAGTGTTCGTAATCGCACGATAGGATTGGTCGGTTTTGGACGGATCGGTGGTGCGGTTGCTGAGGTGGCACGTGCCTTTGGTATGAAAGTGCAATGGTGGGGCTCTGAGGCTGGGCGAGAGCGGGCTCGCGCGGCCGGCGAACATGTACCCAACAGCCGAGAAGAATTCTTTGCGACTTCCGATGTCGTTTCTCTACACGTCCGGCTGAATGGAGATACTCGCGGAATGATTACCGCGTCGGATTTCCAAGCGATGAAAAACGACGCGTTGTTTGTGAACACCTCTCGGGCGGGATTAATCGCCCCAGGTGCACTGCTGGAGGCGCTGAACCAAGCGCAAATCGGTATGGCGGCGTTGGACGTATTTGATGTTGAGCCATTAACCGATGCCACCGATGCGTTGTTGGAACATGATCGTTTGATTGGGACGCCACACATTGGATTTGTGACTCAAGACGAATTCAATAAGCAGTTCGGTGACGTATTCGATCAGATTGCGGCCTACGCTGCGGGTGAGCCGATCCATATGATTAATCCCGAGGTTTGGAAGGGCTAGCGTGTCAACGCAGGGACGCAGTCACACTCAACAAATTGCACTGACTTTCCTAATTGCTGCCGCCGGAACTCTCGGGTTCTGGGCAGTCGAGGGGCCGTTGCCGTTTTTGTTCGGCCCGTTAGGCAGTTGTTTGCTGTTCGCCTTGTTAGGGCTTCAGTTACGCGGTCTTCCGCTTTTGTCCAAGTTAGGTCGTGTGACCTTAGGGACGGCTGTTGGGGCGTCGATAACGCCTGCACTGGTATCCGAGTTGCCGACCATGTTGGCGTCGCTGGCCTTGATTCCTCTCTACATCCTGGCCATTGCGTTGGTGGGTTTTCCATTTCTGTATCGGGTTGGAAAATTAGATAAAGCGACCGCATTTTACGCGGCGATGCCGGGCGGACTTCAGGACATGGTCCAGTTTGGTATTGAATCCGGTGGAAATGCTCGAGCACTGTCACTGATTCATGCGATTCGACTGCTGGGAGTGGTCGTCGCGGCACCCTTCGTACTGACCCTAGGTTTTGGCGTCTCGATGGATCGACCGGTTGGGATTCCCGCCGCAGAGTTGCCCGGGCTCGAGTTGATCTTGTTGCTGTTGGCGGGGCTGTCCGGTTGGAAAATCGCCGAGCACTTTAATATGTTTGGTGCGACCGTGTTAGGACCAATGATTGTCGCGACGGTATTTTCATTGCTGGATTGGATTCATATTCGCCCTCCACAAGAATCCTTGTTGGCCGCGCAATTCGTTATTGGTATTGGGGTCGGTGTTTTTTATACCGGACTCAATTTTAACGAGCTCAAAGGCATCGTTTTGGCCGCCTTGGGGTATTTGATTTTGTCTGGTTTGGTCGCCCTCGGTGTTATCTGGTTGGCGGGGCTTCTGGGCCTTACACAGGGCGTTGAGGCCTTTTTGGCGTTTGCACCAGGAGGTCAAGCAGAAATGACCATCATGGCTATTGTCGTGGGCGCAGACTTGGGATTTGTCGTGGCCCACCACTTAAGCCGGCTGGTCATTGTTATTTTGTGCGCGCCCATCATTATGGGCGCCATCAATCGATTGTTCTTCAGCCAACATTCTTGATCGGGATCTGTTCCACACCGACTCGCGCTTGATGCTCTTCCTGTTCCATCGCAAACGCCACTAGCGCGATCAGACGATAAAACCCATGGATGAACTTTCCATAAGGCATTGTAAGGAACAAGGTCATGACGACTCCAAGGTGAACGCTCAGTGTTAGACCAACCCATTGGGTATCGGCCAGCAACATGAGGCCCAAGCCCGTGACGCTGGTGGCCAGTAATAACCATAAGAACGTGATGTCCATGCCTTGGTTTTGTTCGCCACGGGTGTTTCTGTCGGCTTTACGCTTGATCCACAACAGTCCTAAGGGACCCAGGATCAACCCGAACCCACCTAAGATTCCAAATAACTTGGGCAGGCTTACGTAACCATATGGCGCCGGCAGATCCAGTCCATAGTGCATAACCGTTGCGGTTGAGGTGGACGCAAAGCACAGCATGAAGCCCCAAAACGTAAGCTGGTGAAACACCCGTCGGATATGCGAGGGCGCCTCAGTTGGATAGGCACAGCCCTGACCATTACCGCCATCAAGGTATTTCAACGACAAGGCGTTTTTAACCCCGGTTCGAACGCTTCTCCAATCTAAATCCCATGGCGCGGGTAAATTCATTGCTCGCCAGAAATTTCGCATAGAGAGTCCTAACGCCAGCAACACAAACAGGCTAACCGTGCCAAATACCGAAACCATTGCGTTGTGCGACAGCACCCCATAGAACTCTTGCTCATGCACGCCCCAGAAATCTGCACCTGATCCAAGGGCGGTTAGGGCTAAGGCCAGGGCAATGACGACGCTTGCGATGATTGAAACCCACAGCCCATTTTTGTTGTACAGCTTGCCCATGGGCTTGGGCCAGGCGTACTGGCCGTAGCTTTCTTTGCGCAAGTCAGCAAAGACGCCAGGGACGTTCAGCTTGAATTCATGAGGCGGCGCGTATTGGCAATGGTGGTAGCACGATCCACAGTTGTGACAAAGGTTTGCCAAATAGTCGAGATTGTCCGAATTGAACTCCAGTCGAAGTTCCATCGCCTGAAATACAGCGCAATGCCCCTCGCAATAGCGGCAGGCATTACAGATCGCCATTAAGCGAGCACCTTCGTTGACGTTAGCGGTTGAGCGCATAGCGTGCAGCCTCCTCTCCAGCGATTTGTCCAAATACATTTCCGATCGTCATGCCAATACCCGCGAGGTAGCCCTCACCTAAAACGTTACCGGCCATGATTTCGCCGGCGGCAAAGGTATTGGGGCTGGGTTGGCCGTTTTGAGTGAGGACCCGGCCTTGTGCGTCGATCTTCACGCCCAAGTAGGTGAAGGTGATGCCGGGCTTTAGGGTGTAGGCATAGAAGGGGGGGGTGGCAATGCTTCGAGCCCAGTTGGTCTTATTGACCGCCAGTCCGTCTGTGGCCAGTCCGTCTAGCTCAGTGTGATCAAATTCGCCCGGCCCAATGGCGGCGTTGTAATCCGATACGGTCTTGGCTAGTACCTTGGAATCCAGGCCGATCTTCTCTGCCAACTCCTCAATGGTGTTAGCCTTTTCAGGTGGAAAGACCGGAGGCATAAATTTCCCAATCGCTTTTTGGTCAATGATCACGTGGCCGACTTGATTTGGCTGCTTTGCAACCAATCGGCCCCAAATCGCGTAGCGTTTGGGCCAAAAATCCTCTCCCTCGTCATAAAATCGTTCGGCATTTTCGTTAACGACAATGCCCAGCGAAACACAATCAACCCGCGTACAGATCCCGCCGTCAAACTTGGGAGCTCGGCCATCAATGGCGACCGCGTGACATTGGTCTGCGGTGCCCACGGATTGAAAGTTTTGTTCCAGCATGAGTTTGAGCAAGCCGCCGGTGTTGTAGGGCGTGCCTCGAATCAAAAAGTTGTCGACGACATCACCCCAAGATTCCCGTAACCAATCTAGATTGGCCTCGAATCCGCCGGCTGCGGCGACAAAGGTTTTACCTGAAAAACACAGATCGCCGACCCAAGCCGCGCGAAATCGATCGCCGTCGAAATCCAGTTTATCCACCATGGCGTTGTAGTGAACTTCAACACCTAAGGATTCAGCGTGTCGGAAAAGGGCATTGACCAGTTGCTTGCCGCCGCCCAAAAAAAATGCATTGGTGCGGCCCAGGTGCAGTGTGCCCCCCAACGGCGGCTGGAATTGAACGCCACGTTGCTCTAGCCACTGAACGCTTGTTTGCGAACGTTGCAACATCATCCGCGCCAGCGGCTCATTGGTTTTGCCCTTGGTGACTCTGAGCAAATCGTCAAAATACTCTTCTTCGTCATAAGTACCGCTGAGTACAGACAAAGGGCCCTTATGCATGGGACGCAAATTGCGGGTATGGCGCGTATTGCCCCCGCGATATTCGAGTGGGGCCCCCTCCAAAAGACAGACGCTGCAACCGGCCTCAGCCGCGACAATGGCTGCGATCAGTCCGGCCTGTCCACCACCGGCTACGACAAGATCAAATGAGTTTGAATTCATTGTTTTTTCTTTGTATGCAATTGTATGCAAAGAAGTATACCCTGTTTAGCCAAAGTCACAACGCTGGAGACGAGGCATGCCAAACGGTTTGTCGAAAACATCATTGTCTGAGGTGGCGTATGGTCATTTGGTCCAGGCCATTCAGAACGGTGAATTGGCCCCTGGCAGCCGGATGCGTGAAGTCGAATTGGCCGATCGATTTGGCATCAGTCGGACACCGATCCGGGATGCCATGGTTCGGCTTGAGGCCGAGGGTTTAATCACCC
>JAAXJV010000038.1 GCA_012269655.1 Pseudomonadales bacterium | reverse complement strand
GTTTAGGGATCCAGCCTGTGTCAGCGCAAGTGGCTTGGCTGTCCTCTAGCGCGGCAAGGAATTCATGTCGCAGGAAGGGGTAGCGCCCGACCCAATCATTCCATATGTTTGGGTCGAGATCGTGGATGCTGTTAAGCGTTTGAATCACTGGGTAGTGGCTTGGGCTTCTTCCATGGTTTTGACGGTGGCCGATCGCAGGCTCAAGGTAAAGACCTTGCCGTCGCGAACCGACTTGAGAGCGACCATCAGGTAGTCACGCTGGGGGTCAAACCACAAGTCCGTTTGGCTTGACTCATTTTTCTGATATCGAAGTTGAACGGCTTCAATTGGACCGTTACGGGTCATGACTCGCGTCAGCCCCAGATTATCAATGGGGTAGTCTTTGATGCGACCGCGATCCGCCAATTTCACGTCCAATGAAGCCTGCTCGATTAAGGCTTTTCGTAAAGCCAATTGCAGCGTTAAGGGATCAAATACGTTGGAATCGAGTTCGAGCGTTGTGTCATCCATCTGAACGGTATTTTGATTCCAGTTGAATCGCACATTTTGCTCTTTTTTGCGTCCCAGGACCCGAGTCGCTCGGGCAAACTCCAAGGGCAGTAGCTGGCCATCGGCCTGCTCCCGGAAAAGACTGGTTTCTTGTAATGAGCCAACCGAGGCGTTGGCCTGTTGGTCAAAGCGCCAGTGTTCCGCCTCGCGGGTGAGCGCCTGACTGGCAGTACCCGTAAGGTTGATGCCAACGTCCCAGCTGAGGTCGTATTCGGCCGTAAAGGCTTCAAGCGCTAAAGCTGGCAGGGATAACAGCCCCATGACCGCGGCGATGCAAAGATGGCGTTGGGGCGATATCGCCCGAAATACTTTCTGGGTTAACAGCATGGGTCGAGAGTAACAACCTTCTGTTCAGTGAACCAGTGCTAAAAAAGGTCCAGTGCCTTGATTTCATTGCCCTGGAACAGCGTGTGCCCACCCTCGTAATCCAATTCGTTATGAATCAAAGCCGATATCACAGCAGGATAGAGCTGGTGTTCTTGGATCAGCACCTTTTCACGGAGGCTTTCGGCGCAATCATTGGCGTCAATACGGACCTTGCGCTGGGCAATTAAAGGCCCGCCGTCTAACTCGGCGGTAGCCCAATGAACTGTGACCCCCGCTTCGGTGTCGCCTGCGTCAATCGCGCGCTGATGCGTATTGAGACCCTTGTATTTGGGCAACAGGGAAGGGTGGATGTTGAGTATTTTGCCTTCAAATCGCTGCATGAAAGCGTCACCAAGAATACGCATAAATCCGCTTAAAATGATCCATGCGGCGCCGGTTTCTTCGATGGCATCGCCGAGGGCTGAGTCAAAACTTTCGCGATCTTCAAACGCTTGATGATCGAGCGTTCGAGTAGCAATGCCTAGGTCGGCTGCCCGCAATAGGCATCCAGCACCGGGCCGATTGCAGATCAACGCAGAAATATAGGGACGAATCTCTGGGTGATTGGCCAGTGCTTGGAAGTTGCTACCGCTGCCACTGGCCAACACCACAATGTTTTTGGGTGGTGCTGTGAGCATCTTAAGCCAGAGTGAGCTCGCCGCTGTTGTTCAGCTTGCCGATCACCCAGGGATCCGCGTCCGCAGCACCCAGCACAGCCAGAGCGGTGGCGACGTCGTCTTCGCTGACCACAATACACATGCCCACACCCAGGTTAAATACGCGAGCCATTTCGTGATCGCTGACTTGGCCAGCCTGCTGCAGGAAATTGAAGACCGCGGGCGTTTCCCAACTGTCTTTTTCCAAGGCTACACCCACGCCCTCAGGTAGAACTCGGGGGAGGTTCTCGATCAATCCGCCACCGGTGATGTGCGACATGGCTTTGATTTGGACATCCTGCGCCAGCGTTAAGATTTCTTTGGCATAGATACGCGTGGGCGCCATTAGGTGATCGATCAGTGGCTTGCCTTCCAAATCTTGATTCAGGTCGGTGCCGTCGACTTCCAGGATTTTGCGGACCAGTGAGTAACCGTTTGAGTGGGGGCCAGAAGACGGCAGGGCGATCACCACGTCGCCAGCCTGACAATCGCGGCCATCGATAATTTCGTCTTCTTCGACCACGCCGACACAG
>JAAXJV010000229.1 GCA_012269655.1 Pseudomonadales bacterium | reverse complement strand
GCGAGCCATGATGGTATCTAAGATCGTCGCCATATCAGAATCCTTGGGTCAGCGCCGCCAACGCAGATAGCTTTTGCGCCGCTTCGCTAGATTGCATGACCTGGCGAGCGCGATCGACGCCGCTGGCCAAGTCCGAAGTCAAACCAGCGACATAGATCGCCGCACCGGCATTCAGAGCCACAATATCGCTTTCGGGCCCAGCCACGCCGGTCAAGGCATTCATCACCAGCCGATGACTGCCCGCCACATCCGGCACGCTTAAGCCATCGAGTGAGCCCAAAGTCACGCCGTAGTCAGATGGATCCAGCGTCCAGTTGGTCACCTCACCGTCTTTTAACTCGGCTACCTGAGTCTTGGCGGCGATGGAAATCTCGTCCAAACCGTCGTCTGAATGAACCACCATGACATGGCGGCTACCGAGTGCCTTTAACACCTGCGCCATCGGCTCAACCCAATCTGGGCTGAACACACCTAGCACCTGGTTGGGGGCAGCAGCTGGATTGGTCAGCGGCCCTAGCAAATTAAAGACCGTGCGAACGGCCATTTCCTTGCGCGGACCGATCGCATATTTCATAGCACCGTGGTGTGCCGGCGCAAACATAAAGCCAACCCCGATCTGTTCGACGCATTGCGCCACTTGCTCTGGAGTCAGTCCCAAGACCACACCGGCGTGTTCCAACAAATCAGCGCTGCCTGTGCTGCTTGAAACACTGCGGTTGCCGTGTTTTGCAACCTGTGCACCGGCTGCTGCCGCCACTAGAGCGCTGGCCGTGGACACATTAAAGATGGAGGCGCCGTCGCCACCCGTTCCGCAGGTATCCACCAAATTTGGTGCATCAAGCGTGACTGCGCTGCTCAAACCTCGCATAACTTTTGCGGCGGCGGTGATTTCCTCGACCGTTTCGCCTTTCATAGCCAACGCCACTAAGAATCCGCCAATCTGGGCATCCGTGCACTCGCCGGTCATGATTTGCTGCATGACTGCCTGCATTTCATCCGTTGCCAAGTCCTGCCCGGCCATTAGCTGTTTCAGTGCTTGAGTGATCTGCATCGTTACGCTCGCTTTAGGAAATTGTCGAGCATCTCGTGCCCCTGCTCAGACAATATGGATTCTGGGTGAAATTGCACCCCTTCAAGACCCAGGGTTTCATTACGAATGCCCATAATGCACTCCTTGTTGCCCTGATCATCAAAACTCCAGCTGCTGACTTCAAAGCCTTCAGGCAGTGTGCTGGGCTCAATCACCAACGAATGGTATCGGGTCACGGTTAAGGGCTGCTTTAAACCACTAAAAACACCACGGCCGTCGTGCTCAATTTCAGAGGTCTTGCCGTGCATGATTTTGGGTGCTCTAACAATTTCAGCCCCATAGGCCGCCGCCATGGACTGATGGCCCAAGCAGACGCCCAAGGTCGGCAAGCGACCGGCACAGGCCTGGATTAACTCAACCGAGATACCCGCCTCTTTGGGGGTACAAGGACCTGGACTGATAACGACCGCCTTGGGGTTCAACGCAAGCGCCTCGGAAACACTGACCTCATCGTTTCGACGAACCTCGACCTGAGCGCCCAATTCTAAGAAGTACTGGACCAGGTTGTAGGTAAATGAATCGTAGTTGTCGAGCATCAAAATCATGTTGAGGTATCTCGTTTATTCATGGCATCCAACTGCTTTTTTAGACTGGCGAGGGCTTGTTGGGTTTGCTCTAGCTCTTTTAGGACATTTTCCACACTAGGGACCTCACGCAGGGCCTCGAGGCGCTCTGCCTTGGCCTCGTCTAAATTGTTCAGCACCACCGCAATGAACAAATTGACCACCACGAAGGTGCCCAGCACAACAAAACTCACAAAATAGACCCATGCCCAGCCCGAGCCCTGCATGGCGGCGTACATCACGTCGGTCCAGTCCTCCAGCGTCACCACTCGGAACAGGGTCAACAGTGAGATTCCCAGACTAGACCAGTGAGTGGGGTCGATATCTCGAAACAGGTAAAAACCTGCCACACCGTAGATATAAAAAACGATCGACATTAGCAATACCACATGGCCCATGCTCGGAATCGACCGGACCAAGGTTTGACCCACCAATCGAAGCTCAGGAAACGC
>JAAXJV010000094.1 GCA_012269655.1 Pseudomonadales bacterium | reverse complement strand
ATTGTATACGGTTGCCAATGCCAGCAGTGAAGGGTCTTTCCCCGAGGGAACGATGGAAGGGTTTACCAGCCCCGGCGTGGTCATCATGATGGATTTATCTCAGCACGCCGATCCAGAACATGGGTTCGAAGAAATGGTATCCAGTGCGCGCCAAATGTGCCGTCGCTTATCAGCAGAGCTACTGGACTCCAATCAGCAGCCGCTTGAAAAAGACTTCCTTGCGTCATCTCGAAATCGAGTCAAAGAACTGGCCAAGTCCCGTCGGGCAGATTCTCGTCGAGGCGAGTAATGACCTACCAAGATTACCTGCAGCGGGTCTCGGAACTCCGAGACCACGATTATTGCTATCACGTGTTGGATGAACCCAAGATAGGTGATAGCCAATACGATCAACTGCTAGCCGAATTAAAGGCACTTGAGGCTGCACATCCTGACTGGGTGGTGCCTGACAGTCCGACCCAAAAAGTGGGTTTTGATGCGCTTGAGAAGTTCGAGAAACGGGCTCACTTGGTGCGGATGTTGTCGCTCGACAATGCCTTTAATGAGGCAGATTTGGCCAGTTGGTATCAGCGTCAAGCATCGAGTTTGGATGATAACGATCTCGATATCGCCTGCGAGCCAAAACTAGACGGTGTTGCGATTAACCTGCTGTATGAGCAGGGCGTGTTAACGGCTGCCACCACTCGGGGTGACGGCACGGTGGGTGAAGACATTACTCAAAACGCCCGGACCCTGCGGGCGCTGCCGACTCGTTTAAATGGCTCCAGCCCTGAGCGCATCGAGATTCGCGGCGAAGTCTTTATGCCTAAGCGAGGCTTTGACGCCATGAACGCTCGGCTGGCGGCAGAGGGTCAAAAAACCTTTGTCAATCCACGCAACGCGGCCTCGGGCAGCCTTCGACAGCTGGATCCCTCTGTCACAGCGAGCCGGCCCCTGACACTGTACGTCTATGGCGTCGGTGCAGTTTCGGGCGGATGGCAGGTGGCGAGCCATTTTGAAGCACTCGCGCAATTCAAAGCCTGGGGGCTGCCTGTAAATCCTGAAGTTGAACGGGTTCGAGGCATTCAGGCGGCTGAAGCTTACTACCGCCGGTTATCGGATCAGCGCTCGGCCTTGCCTTATGAGATCGATGGCATTGTCTACAAGGTGGACCGCTACGATTTTCAACGTGCGCTGGGCGAAGTGGCCAAGTCACCGCGCTGGGCGATTGCTCGAAAATTTCCAGCACAGGAAGCGGCCACCCAGCTTGAAGCCATTGAGTTTCAGGTCGGACGAACCGGAGCGATCACGCCGGTCGCTGGCCTGACGCCCGTGTTTGTGGGGGGTGTCACAGTATCCAACGCGACCTTGCACAACATGGACGAAATAGCCCGTTTGGACGTCCGCCCTGGAGATCAGGTGATGGTCCGACGGGCCGGCGATGTGATCCCTCAAATCGTTAGAGTACTGCCCAGTGATGATCGCGCGGAACCGGTGCCAGCGCCTGTGCGTTGCCCCGAATGTAACAGCCCGGTCGAGCGGCCTGCGGATGAAGCGGTGTATCGATGTGTCGGGGGGTGGGTGTGTCAGGCTCAACGACAGGAAGCCTTGACGCATTTTGTCAGTAAAGGCGCGATGAACGTTGATGGTGTTGGTGGAAAACTGATTGAAACCTTGGTCAATCAGGGTTGGGTCGAGCGACCTGCAGATTTATATCGATTGTCCCGCGAGCAACTGCTCGAATTGGACCGCATGGGTGAGAAAAGCGCGGACAATGTCTTGTCAGCGTTGAATGCCAGTAAGAAAACCACATTGCCTCGTTTCTTGTTTGCGTTGGGTATACGCGAGGTGGGCGTCACCACGGCCGCGACTTTGGCGCGGGAGCTGGGTTCGCTTGACGCCATTATGCAAGCCGATGTCGATGCCTTAACTCAGGTGACGGATGTCGGGCCCGTGGTCGCGGGTCATATTCGACAGTTTTTTGCCAATCCCGATCAGCTCCATTGGGTCCAGGATCTTATTGACCAAGGCATAGCCTGGGAATCTGCCACGGCAGCAGTATCGGATGCCTTGGCCGGCCAGACCTGGGTCATCAGTGGCGCCTTGGACAGCATGACCCGCGATGAAGCGGGTGAGCGACTG
>JAAXJV010000259.1 GCA_012269655.1 Pseudomonadales bacterium | reverse complement strand
TTTTTTCAGTGCTTGTTTACGGCGCGCTCGGTTGTCGATGGCCAATCCTACGAAACAAGCCAATGCCAGACCAAAGGACGTCCATACATAGACACCGTGTTGGCCCATTTGCACAAATGCAGCGAATGATTCAAAGGCCATGACGTTCCTCCGCATAACTGCGAGCCCACTGGGACTTGGATTCTTTGATTAGCAGCAGCGTTCGTAGACGAGCCAGTACCGCGTAAGCCGCTAGACAGTAAATACCAAAAATCGAAATCACCAGCGGGATCCACATGCTCGGCGGCATCGCCGGTTTCTCGGTTAACTTAAGCGTGGCGCCCTGATGCAGGGTATTCCACCACTCCACGCTGTACTTGATGATTGGGATATTAATCACCCCCACCACCAGCAATAGCGCGACCGCTTTACCGGCCACATCGCTCGGTAGCGCAGGGCGTAGTGCCATCGCTCCGAGATACAAAAACAGTAAGAACAGCATACTGGTGAGACGCGCATCCCAAACCCAATAAGTACCCCAGGTGGGCTTACCCCAAATTGCGCCGGTTGCGAGCGCCAAAAAGGTCAGAATCGCGCCCACCGGCAATGCGGCCTGGATGGCTGCATCGGCCAGTTTCATTTTCCATACCAACAGCACAACGCCTGCGACCGCCACCCCGATGTAGAGTGACTGAGCCAAGAACGCGACCGGCACATGCAGAAAAATGATTCGGTAACTGTTGCCCTGTTGATAATCTACAGGAGCAAAGGCCAAGCCCCAGATCCAGCCTAGGGTCACTAGCGCAAACCCGACCAGGCCAAATCCTATCTGCCAGCGCCGTCCTACCCTAAACACATAGGGTGGGGAACCCCAACGGTGAAACCATTGCCATCTTCGTGACATCTATCCTCCGGTCACTATTCGTAATGCGACAGCGATCCCTGCCGGTAACAAACTCAATGCGAGCACCAAAAACCCGCCCAACAAGGCAAGCTGTGCTGTCACCTCGGCGCCGCCTACATGCGCCATGGTGGTCCCTGCTCCGAAAACCAATATTGGAACAAACAAGGGCAAGACCAACAACCCCAACAAACCCGATCCCGAACGGGCCGGCGCCAACAACGCGCTGCCCAATGCTCCGATTAGCAACACGGTTGGCGTCCCGATAAGTAAGGTAACAAACAGCACGCCACAACTGGATAAGGGCAAGCCCAATGCTGCCCCTAACACAGGCCCCATCAATACAACCGGTGCCACATGACTGATCCACTGGGCCAGCAGACGGGCCAGCACCGTGATCGATAGAGGTAAGTCCGACAGCAACCACTGTTCAAGAGTTCCATCCATCGCATCCTCACGGAACAACCCATCCAGGGCCAGCAGGACAGCCAGCAAAGCCGATACCCATACCAAACCAGGCGCCACCGCACGTAGCAAGGTCGGATCGGCCCCCAAGCCCAGCGGGAAGCTGACGGCCACCAAGGCAAAGAACATCACCGGGCGCAGCGCAGCGCCCAGATCATTCCAATTCAAGGCCAAATCACGGCCGAGTAAACAACGAAGCCGATTCATGCCGCAGATTCCAGCGATACAACCTGATCAGGGACCAAATCGGCTGGCGTGTGGTGAGTCGCCAGCAACACGGCCCCCCCCTGACTGAGCTTATTGCGGATGCAGTCCGACAACTGCTGCTGGCCGGCTAAGTCAATTGCGTTGAAAGGCTCATCCAAAAGCCAAACTGGAGCACGGCTGGCGTACAGACTGGCCATTGCAATTCGACGGCCTTGACCCGTTGATAACTCACCGGCGAGGCTGTCTTCCCAGCCACGGAGGCCGACTCGACTTAACAATTCATTACAATCGCCCTCGTCTCCTCGGAGCGTTAACAACCACTTCAAATTTTGGAACGCGGACAAACGAGATTTGATACCAGGCAAGGCCGTCCACAGCAAACATCGCGCTCGGCGCACCTCGGCATCCGATTCATTTTCGATCGAGATGCGCCCTTCAAACCCGGCATATAAACCCGCTATAGCCCTGAGCAACGTTGATTTGCCGGCTCCATTGGGACCTGCAACTTGGATCAATTCTCCAGGCTTTACCTGCAGTGACAAAGCTCGAATCAATTCCAGCTCTTCGCG
>JAAXJV010000084.1 GCA_012269655.1 Pseudomonadales bacterium | reverse complement strand
TGACCGTCGATGAAGTTCTTTCCTAGATGATGATCCCAACGCGCCATGTTTAGTACTCGATCTGAACGTTTCCGGTTGGGACACTGCAGCAAGACAACACATCCCCTGCTTCAATCTCGTCGTCGGTAATACCGCCGTTGTGCTCCATAGCAACATCGCCCGAGACCACTTTGACTCGACAGGTCCCGCAGATTCCCATGCCGCAAGCCTTAGGAATATGTAGCCCCAGTTTGGTGGCCGCGGCGTGAATGGTTTCGCCCGGAGCGATGCGAACACTTTTGCCCGTCTCGGTAAACTCAACCGAGTGTAGGTCACTGGCTTCGAGGGCTTCGTGTTCTTCCTGCGCCACATCGGCCTGCTCGATGGCCTGCTCTTCTGCAGCGGCGGGAATCTCGCCAAAAGACTCCTCGTGGTAACGCGCCATGTCGAATCCAAGGGACTTGAGCATGTCACGAACCGCTCGCATGTAAGGCTCAGGTCCGCAGCAGAACACTTCACGTTCAAGCACATCCGGGCAAATCATATTGAGCTTGTCGATGTCCAAGAAACCGCGGTACCCATTCCAGGTTTGGCCAATTTCTACACGCTCTGCCACGGTGTGGATCGTGAAGTTATCAACCCGGGAATCCATATGATCCAATTCACGGCGATAAATAATATCCCGCGGCGTGCGTGCGCTGTGTGCAAAAACGACATTGGCATCACTGTTGGTATCAAACAGCCAGCGCGCCATCGACATTAAAGGCGTTACGCCAACACCGCCGGACAAGAACAGATACTTATCCGACGGGTAATCAATCACGTTAAAGCGGCCGACCGGGCCGTGCACAACCAGTTCGTCTCCCTGTTGCATGTGATCATGCATCCATGAGCTGACGAGCCCGCCTGGCAATTTTTTAATGGTCAGAGAAAAGCTGTACGGAACCGAGGGCGAGCTAGAAATGGTATAGGAGCGCATCACCTGCTCACCCTCAATTTCCAATTCAAGGGTGACGAACTGCCCTGGCTTAAAGAAAAACATCAGAGGCTGTTCGGCTGCAAAAACAAAGGTCTTTACGTCCCAGGTTTCGTCAATCACACGAACGCAGCGCATGACGTGCCGGCCATTTACCCAGGTTTGCGTTTGTACGGGCTGGAAAGCATCAGAATTAGGGATGCTGGCCGATGTAGTCATGTTGCACCTTGCTTATTGTTCGATTTAAGAGTGTGCCCAAGTCGTTTTCACGACATTAGCGTTATTACGACACTTTGTTTTTGACGCTAGACACTAGGGAAGCACGTTGGCGACATCCGGATGCAAGGTCACCTGATCGGACTTTAGATACGTAAAAAAGCCCTCAAGCTGGGCCAATTGTTCATCGGACATTGCGCCTCGCACCTCTTCAACAATGCGCATTGCGTCCACCAGAGGCGTATCTTCGTTTACCGGCACACCTCGCTTAGATAGACCTTGAAGAAAATCGACCTGGTCGACTAAATCCGCAAACATCATGGCATTAGACTCTTTATTTTGATGGTCAATATTCGCAATCGGGGATATCCTGATCGAGACGGAACAATAACAACGAGCATGACCTTGATGGAAGCGAAAACCCCGCTAGCAGGACAACATCCGGATCAATTAGCACAGGTCACTCCGGACAAGACATTCCGCGTCGGCTTCGTTCTGTTAGATCATTTTTCAATGATGAGCTACGCATCCGCCGTGGACACGCTGGTTACCGCGAATTTGGTCACCAACCGTCGTTTATTCAGTCACTCCAATTACGCCATACACCAACCGAAAGTCGCCAGCGATCTATCAATTGATTTGACCACGGACGGCACCGTGTACGATTTAAACACGGATGCCGACAGCCGCGGACTGGATGCCATCATTGTGGTTGGTGGCTACCGCAGTGCGTTGAGTTACGACGTAGCGCTACTCGACAAATTGCGCGCGGGCGACCATCACGATTTATTGTTGGGCGGCTTGTGGAACGGCTCACTCGCTCTGGCCCAAGCCGGATTGCTAGATCAGTCGCCCTGCGCGCTGCACCCCGACAACCATGCATTTTTACGAGAAAAATTCCCGACCGTTCGTTTGGCCGATGCCAGTCATGCTCGCAGTCCAAGACGCCTAACGGCGGCCGGGCCGGCCAGCACCATGGAAGCGATGCTCGAGTGGATTGGCGAAGTCAGCGATAAAAGCATCTCCAACGCAGTCCGTGAAATTTTGGCACCCGATAGCCTGTCCAGCAGCTCAACCAACGCCAGCAGCATGTTGCAAAACGATCCGAGCTTGCCCGAAACGCTGCGAACATTGATTCAGTTAATGCGCGCGAATATCGAGGAGCCATTATCAAGCGAAGAGCTGGCCGGCTGTGTAGACCTATCACGGCGACAAGTAGAGCGGTTGTTCCAAGCCCACTTAGGCACCTCGCCTTCGCGTTATTATTTTGAACTTCGCTTAGCCGAAGCCCAGCGCTTGCTGATGCAGACCTCGGATTCGATTACCCGAATATCGCTGGCCTGTGGCTTTGTATCCAGCTCACATTTCAGTACCTGTTTCAAAGACTTTTTTGGTGAGTCGCCGTCGGTAGCCCGAAAGAAGAAACGAGATGCCGCGATGGATGCGCAAGCTCACTCGAATACTGATGAAACGGACGCCTAAGGGCGCCCGTCAGGGTCGCCTCAATTCGGGCTGACTTCAAACAGTCCGAAATCACACCCGTCTTCAGCTGCCGATTGGGTTTGCACCGCAACAGTCTGCACGTCAAAACCCTGGGCTTTCGCGATTTGATCGATCGCGCCAGCAAACCAGCCGGTATACATGTAGTCGACCTTACGATTAACCTTACCAAGCTGATACACAAAAGCCGAGTGGTCCAATCGAACTCGAGCTGTACCGGCCGCAATGTCTAGATGCTCTGTCGTGAAAACACCCCAACCGCGCTGAGACAAACGCTTCATGTAGTGCAAAAACACCGCATCACCCGAAATTCCGTGGGTTTCAGCTTCTTTTTCACACCAGAAATAAGCACTTTTATAGCCGGCTTTGTACAGTGCCTCGGCGTACACATCGGCGCCCAAGGCTTCCTCGACCGCCACGTGATTGTTTACGAAGAAATGCCGCGGCACATACAACATGGGCAGGCCATCGGTCGACCACACACCGGTTTCATCGTCTACCAAGATGGGCATTTCAGGGGCGTGTGAACTCATTGCTCGTTCTCCAACCAGACGTCTTTCAAGAGATTGACCCAGTTTTCGCCCATGATTTTGGCGGTCTGGCGCTCGGTGAAGCCGCCTTTTAACAGCGCTTGAGTCAAATTGGGAAACTCGCCCAAGGTCTGGATGCCTTTGGGGTTCACAATTTTGCCAAACTTGGTCAAACGGCGTGCATAACCTTTGTCGTGGGTTAGCCACTCAAAAAAGTCAAAGCCATGGCCCTGAGTGAAGTCAGTGCCGATGCCGATCGCATCCTCACCGACGATGTTGTAGACGTATTGGATCGCTTCGACGTAGTCATCAATGGTCGAGTTAATGCCATTTTTCATGAAGGGCGTGAACATCGTGACACCGACGAAACCGCCGTGATCAGCAATAAACTTCAACTCGTCATCCGATTTATTGCGGGGGTGTTCCTTTAGACCGCTGGGCAAGCAGTGGCTATAGGTGACCGGCTTTTTGGACGCCAGGATCACTTCTTCACTGGTCTTGGAACCGACATGCGACAGATCGCACAACACGCCCACCCGGTTCATTTCAGCCACGACTTCGTGACCAAAGCCGGACAGACCACCGTCACGCTCGTAACAGCCAGTACCCACCAAGTTTTGGGTGTTGTAGCACATCTGGACGATACCCACGCCGAGATCCTTGAAGGCTTGAACGTAGCTAAGCTGATCTTCATACGCATGCGCGTTCTGGAAGCTCATCATCACGCCAGTTTTACCCGCATCTTTAGCTGCCTGGATATCCGCCGTCGTGCGGATTTTCATGACCAGATCGCTGTTCTCGTCAATCAACTTGTTCATGTCGCCGATGTTATTCACGGTCGCCTGGAAACCTTCCCAAACCGAAACCGTGCAACTGGCCGCGGTCAGACCGCCCTTACGCATGTCCTCAAACAGTTCGCGGTCCCACTTGGCAATAACCAAGCCGTCAATCACGATCAAATCGTCGTGCAGATTATTCGCAGCCATCAGCGCGCATCCTCATGGTGTTGTTGTAATTTTTTTGCCACCCATTTGTGAAACGCATGGGTCGGCGGATCCATCACAGGAGAGAATTTCCCGCCATCGAATCCTGGGGAGTGTCGGCCGCGTTGCATGGCTTCGACCACGCCCACGTCCTCGGTAAAGACTTCTTGCCAGGCATCCAGCACGGATTGCCGTGCAGTTGCCGTTTCAGATTGTCCGACCACGCCTGGCATATAATACAAACGCAACCGCTCGATGGTTTTCTCGGGACCCTGGGGCAACAAAATCATGGCGAATGCGTGATCGGCCTGCAGGCCCAGCAGAACGTTCGGATACAGACTGATGTACTCGGCATTTTGCTGCCGTGATTCAGGCCAGCCCGGGAGCGTGGGCAACTTGTAGCCTTCAAAATCGCTCAGACGATAGGCGTGGCTGCCCTGCCCAGAGAAACTTTCGTCCACGATGTTGTAATGATCTTCCAGCTTTGAATAG
The DNA here is from genome assembly GCA_012269655.1 of Pseudomonadales bacterium. Taxonomy (GTDB): domain Bacteria; phylum Pseudomonadota; class Gammaproteobacteria; order Pseudomonadales; family Litorivicinaceae; genus Litorivicinus. Next base: position 4,311 of record JAAXJV010000084.1, on the reverse strand, counting down.
GTATTCAGCGCCGGATGGATCCAGGGCAGATGGTAGGCCTCGCAATAGTTCTCAACCGCAAGCTTCCAGTTGCAATTTAGCTCTAGCTCCCAGGATCCTGATTCAGGATCTGCCTCTAGCATGTCGTACTGGCGTGAAGGAAAGAATTCATCCCAACGGGCGTACAGCGCAGCCAGACGGTCCTCAAACTCGCCTGCCTTCCCGGTCAGATCGACAAAAATCAAACCCATCCAGATCGTTGAGCGGATTTCCTTCAGACCATGTTCTTCGCAGGCCAGTCCCTCGACCTTGTGTTGCCCGACCCCACCCACATGCGGTGTGGCGATCAGCTTACCGGTCAAATCGTAGGTCCAAGAATGATAGGGACAGCACAGCATTCCGGCGAGTTTTTCAGGCTGTTCCGCCAACTTCACGCCTCGGTGGCTGCAGACGTTATGAAACACTCGGATGGTGTCTTGTTTGTCACGCACCACCAACAAAGGCATGCCAGCCAGTTGAACTGGGTACACACATCCGGGTTCGGGCACGTCACTCGCAAAGGCCGCACACGCCCATTGGTCTGCGAACAATGCGTCGCGTTCTTCAGCGTAAGCGTCTAAATCGGTGTAGTAGCGATTCGGCATGCCCCGGGCATTCTCGATGCTGTCTTGAACTCGATCTAAATCTACCAGAGGTATATTCATGTGTGCTCCTAACACTCGACTTGGCTGACTGCCATGGCATTGACCGCCAATCCGCCGCGCGAGGTTTCTTTGTACTTTTCCTGCATGTCTTTGCCGGTCTCGCGCAAAGTGGTGATCGCATCGTCCAACGAGACCAAATGGCGACCGTCTGACTGCAGAGCCATGTTCGCAGCGTTGATGGCTTTTACCGCTGCGATCGCATTGCGTTCAATGCAGGGCACCTGAACCAGTCCGCCAATCGGGTCGCAGGTCAGTCCCAAATTATGTTCTAACCCAATTTCCGCTGCGTACTCAACTTGTTCTGGTGTACCGCCTAAGACTTCGCACAATCCGGCCGCGGCCATCGAACAAGCCGATCCGACTTCGCCTTGGCAACCGACTTCGGCGCCGCTAATCGAAGCGTTCTTTTTGCACAGCGAACCGACCGCAGCGGCCGCCAACAAGAAATCTACAACATCGGACTCTCGAACGCCTGGATTGAAGCGCATGTACCAGATCAACACAGCCGGCACGATACCTGCCGCCCCATTGGTCGGCGCCGTCACCATGCGCCCTCCTGCGGCGTTTTCTTCGTTGACCGCCAGCGCGAACAAATTGACCCACTCCATCCCTGAGAAGCCCAACGAGATCATATTTTTGCGCTGGCCCGAGGTGAGGCTTTTGTGCAGCGCTGGAGCACGACGTTTAACACCCAAATCGCCCGGCAAAATTCCAGGCGTGTCGATGCCAGAGTCTATACAGGCCCGCATGGTGTCATAGAGCGACTGGCAACCATCGATCAATGCGTCTTTGGAGCGAATAGCCAGTTCATTGGCACGCATTAATTGGGAAATGCTGAGCCCTTGCTGATTACACAGCTTTAGCAGCTCTTTCCCACTGTCGAAACAGTAGGGCACGGTCACTTCGTCAACTTCTACGTCACCAAACTCGTCTTGTCGCTTAACGAAGCCGCCGCCGATCGAAAAATAGGTCTGAGCCAACAGCGACTGACCTTGTTCATCAAATGCTTCAAAGCTTAGGCCGTTGGGGTGCTCGTCCAAAAAACGATCGTCCCAAATCAGGTCACGTCCGTAACGAAACTCAATAACGTGACCCGGCGCAATGGCCAGTTGACGATCCTCGGATTCTCGCAATACGCGCTGAGTCTCTAATTGACTGGCGGTTTCAGGAGTCAGTCCACCCAGCCCCCAAATACAGGCTTTGTCGGTAGCGTGACCACGCCCAGTGGCGCTTAATGACCCATACAAGCGCGTTTCGACCCGCGTCACTCGACCGGCATGATCAGCCAAATCCTGGCGAAACCGGGCCGCTGCCACCATTGGCCCCATGGTGTGAGAACTCGACGGACCAATGCCGACTTTAAACAGATCAAAGACGCCGATATACACGGTCAGTCCTGCAGCACAATCGTCCGCTGTCCTGACAAGAACACGCGGTTTTCAATATGCATCTGTACGGCTCGGGCCAAGACGACTCGCTCAACATCCTGGCCTTTGCGCACCAAGTCTTCAGGATAGGAGTTGTGGTCAGCGTCTCGGATGCCCTGGGCAATAATCGGCCCCTCGTCCAAGTCATTGTTAATGTAGTGCGCCGTGGCACCCACCAACTTAACGCCTTTTTCCCACGCCTGATGGTAAGGCTTGGCACCCTTGAAGCCTGGCAGTAAAGAGTGATGAATGTTTATCGCCCAACCGTCTAAGAATTCGCACATCGCCGGTGACATCACCTGCATATAGCGCGCCAGCACGACCAATTCGACCTCGTATTTGATCAGCAGCTCTTTGATCTGAGCTTCCTGTTCTGGTTTGGTCTCTTTGGTGATCGGCAGGTGGTAGTACGGAATATCGTGCGCATCTGCCAAAGACTTAAGATCCGGATGGTTCGAAATAATCAGCGGAATATCGATATTCAACTGCCCCGTCCGATGGCGATACAACAAATCGTTTAGGCAGTGATCGTATTTGCTGACCAGAATCGCGACCTTGGGCCGCTTGTCTGGAGGCGTCAGCGTCCAGGTCATGTCATAGCGCGCGGCAAAGGTTTTGAACGCTCGGTTAAATTCATCCGCGCTGAAGCCCTCTTCCTGAGGGTGAAACGCGATACGAATAAAGAATTGCTCAGCAATTCGGTCGTCAAATGACTGATGCTGATCCACATACAAGCCACGTTGGGCCATAAAGTGGGTGCAAACGTCTACTGTTCCGATCGCGCTGGGGCACTGGGCGGTGAACACCCAGCTTTGAGGATCTCTCACTGAACGAATTCCTGACTGGCGTCGGACAACCAATCCCATAGGTAATTGGCAAAGCTGCGACGGATCAGTAACTCATAGCTGTCATCGCCCGTGCGAACAATCATGCCCGAACTTTTGGCAATCGCCGTGCCGACCACTTTACCGACAGCAAAGGCACTGTCGTGAACGTCGACCGCGGCACCTTTCATCAGTACTTCGCGAGCGCCTTGACCCGATAACGACAGCACTGTCTGGCCGCCAGAGACATCAACGATGGAATAATGCAGCCCGCTCATGGCGTCACGAAAAGCCACTTCAAACCCAGCGGCTTTGTCACGAGGCATCAACACATACCATTCATCAGGCGCGACCCAGTGCACTCGAGTGCCGTTGGATTCAACACTGCTTAGCGGTTGTGTTGGCAACGCAACACCCACGCAGTCCGAGGCCCGCTTCATGGCATCGGCATTAGCGGGATCGACACGCAAGTTGAAATGCCCAGCGATCGGCAATTCGGCCAACTCAATCCGAGCGCCCTTCACCGGTGCCTTGTCAAATAATGGGGTGCGCAGCGCCACATCGCCTGTGGCGTACTGATTTACGCTAGAAAACATATCAGCCATTCTGACGCTCTCCTTTGGGATCAAAGAACACCGGATCGCAGATCTCGGCTTCGATTACACGACCATCGGCCATGGGGAAGAACACGTGCTCGCCCATCTTCGACAGGCCGCCTTTAATAAGTGCCATGGCAATGGAGTGCCCGCAGTTGGGTGACCAGTATGAGCTGGTGACATGGCCGACCATCGGCATTGGCTTGGGATGATTGGGATCCAAGACCGCTTGCGCGCCCTCTTGTAAAACCACCTTGGGGTCCAAAGTTTTTAGGCCCACCAGCTGTTTGCGATCCTCGCGGACACAATCTTGACGCTGCATACCGCGCTTACCAATGAACGGGAAGGGCTTCTTCATGCCAACGGCCCAACCCATATTCAGATCGTAAGGGTGCACACTGCCGTCGGTATCTTGACCTGCAATGATGAAGCCTTTTTCAGCACGCAATACGTGCATGGTTTCCGTGCCATATGGCGTAATATTGTATTCCTTACCGGCTTCAATCAGGGCTTCCCAGACGTGCAAGCCATAATGCGCAGGCACGTTGATCTCAAAGCTGGATTCACCGGTGAATGAAATACGGAAAATTCGACCCGGAACACCGGCTACTTCGGCCGCTTTCCAATCCATGAACTTAAAGTTTTCGTTGGACACATCTAGGTCTGTCAGCTTTTCCAGGACCTTGCGGGCATTGGGGCCCGAGATCGTGCAGGTCGCCCAGTGATCGGTCACGGTATTGAAATAGACTTCAAGATCGGGCCACTCGGTCTGCGCCCACAG
>JAAXJV010000063.1 GCA_012269655.1 Pseudomonadales bacterium | reverse complement strand
GGCAGCGTCATGGTGATGCGTTTGATCGTCAGCGATATACCCGAGATCGATAAACTTGGCCTGCCTAAAGCCGTTCACAACGTGCTGTCCAAAAAAGCGGGTCTGGTGCTGGTGACGGGTCAGACCGGTTCAGGTAAGTCGACGTCACTTGCGGCCATGATCGATAAGATCAATCGTGAGCGAGCCGAGCACATCATTACCATCGAAGACCCGGTCGAATTTGTTCATCCGGACAAAAAGTCGATTGTCAGTCAGCGTGAGGTCGGTGCGCATACCGACACCTTTGCTGCCGCGATTAAGGGTGCATTGCGTGAAGATCCCGACATCATCCTGATGGGCGAGATGCGGGACCTCGAGACAATCTCGATGGCGCTCACCGCAGCCGAAACCGGACACCTGGTATTTGGTACCTTGCACGCCTCCAGCGCGCCCTCGACTATCACGCGTTTGGTCGACGCCTTCCCTCCTGAACAGCAGGAAATGGCTCGTGGCATGATCGCGGGCTCCATCCAACTGGTGCTCGCTCAACGTCTGTTACCTCGTAAGGGTGGCGGTCGTGTCGGCTGTCACGAAGTCATGGTAGGAACTCCAGCGATCCGTAACCTGATCCGCGAAGATAAAATCCCGCAAATTCCTACGGTCATGCAGACCGGCGCTCAGTTCGGCATGTTCACGATGGAGCAGTGCTTCAAAGACCTGCAAAAGCGTGGGTTGGTGAAGTGATTCGGTCCCTGCTACTGGCGGGGTTACTGATGGTCCAGTCGGCCACGGCGGATTCGTTGTGGCGCGAAATTATCCGCGATTTCAACTTGCCCGATCCACCGCCGGATACCCGCTTAATGGTCGAGCAGTCCCGTTGGTTGAAGGGCGGTCTGCTGGATAAGCTCGCACTTGCTCGCCCTTGGTTGTATTACGTGTACGAGCAAACGACTAGGGCCGGCCTTCCCAGCGAAATTGCCTTGCTGCCTTTTGTTGAAAGCGCCTGGAACCCGACCGCCACCAGCCGTGCGGGCGCCGAGGGCATGTGGCAGTTTATGGATGGCACGGCTCGGGAATACCGTCTAAAAACTCAGGGTCAGTGCGATGGCCGCCAGGACGTGATTCAGGCCACCGGTAGTGCCATCCGTTTGTTGACGGATTTACGTCGCGACTTTGGCGATTGGCATTTGGCGTTGGCGGCCTATAACGCCGGAGCCACTCGCGTCCGCGAGGCCCAGAAAAAGAATCTGTCGGAAAATAAATCCACGGATTTTTGGGCGCTGGATTCGCTTGCCAAGGAAACACAGCTGTATGTACCGCGTCTGTTAGCGCTTCGTGAATTGGTATCCGAGCAACTGGTTTTAGATGAACCCTTGCCTTGGTTGCCGGCGCAGCCACTTCTAAAAGTGGTGGATACGCCGCCCGGCAATTGGAGCAGTGTGGCCGAGCGAACCGGTATGCCTGTGCCTGTGTTACGTCAGCTGAACCCTTGTTGGCAGGACGGACCCAAACAAAAGTCCTTGATTCTGGTGCCGACCAATCTGCGCAAAGCCGATTGGATCGGACAATGGCTTGGGTAGACAGGGTGGTAGACACAGTGGGGTATTCCTGTAAAGTAACCACCATGCGGATAATTCTATTGGTGTGTGCGTTACTCACAGGCGCTGTTCAAGCAAACGAACAGACGCTTAATGCCCTGCGCGCTGAATTCGCTCAAACCGGTGCCTTGTCAGCGGCTTCGGCCGAGAAACTCCGTGAACTCGCAGATTCCGGTAACACACCCTCCATGCTGGTTCTCGCTAACATGGCAGACGCCGGGATCGGGGTGAATGCCAACCAAAAGTGGGCCTTTGACTGGACACTTCGAGCGGCTCGAAATGCGGACCCTTTGGCGCAATATCTACTGGGCGAACGTTATATTCAGCGGCTGGGTACGCCGGGCGACAAAACCCCGGACCAATTAGACGAGCGTGCGCTGTTTTGGATGAACAAAGCAGCCGAGCAATTTGAACCCGCGGCCATGTTTGCGCTGGGTCAGATGCTGCGCACGGGCCAATGGCGTGAACGCAGTATCGCTGGGGTTCAAGTCGATGCCGCCGCAGGGCTTCAAATGGTCGAGCTGTCCGCCGTCCAAGATTACGGTCCGGCGCTTCTGGCCATGTACCGTCATTATCACAA
>JAAXJV010000067.1 GCA_012269655.1 Pseudomonadales bacterium | reverse complement strand
GAATGAGAGGCGAGGGCTTTGAGTCCTTCTGCCTGATGGTAAACACTAGGCGCGTCTCTTAGACCGAGTAGCGTCTGAATATTTTGATAGGCGCGACTGTGTTCCAATTCGGGTAAGGCTGTGGACACTTGATTCAATACGTAGCTGGCCACGCCCCGATTGGCCTGGGCCGTATCCATCCATTGGGCTTCAACCAATGCGCCTTTCACGCGCTCAAAAAGCTCACTGGGGCCCAACAGCTCCGCCAAGTTCAGCAACAATGCGTCATGGCCTGATAAATGCGCTCCAGAAATGCCGAGAAGTGGGCCGAGGCCTTGGCTGACGCGATTCAGAAACCAGGCTGCTCCAACATCCGGGAAAAAACCAATCGCGGTTTCTGGCATAGAAAGAAGACTGGTGTCAGTGACCAAACGGTGACTGGCCGCCTGCAAAAGCCCCATGCCGCCGCCCATAACAATGCCGTTGCCCCAAACGATGACTGGCTTCTTCATCCGGTGAAGGGCCTCATCCAAGCGATATTCGCATTTAAAATAATCGTTTGCTCGCCCAACGCGATCCGCATCGCTTTCACTGGGCTGACGCTGAGTGACGTATTTAACATCACCCCCGGCGCAAAAGGCGCGCTCACCTTCACCCGAGAGTAGTACTGCAACACAGGCACGATCCGCGGCCCAGGTTTCCACTTTCTCCAACAGCTCTACGGCCATAGGGTGGTTGAGGGCATTCAGGGCTTTGGGGTTGTCCAGTATGGCGTGCGCGATATATTGCTCGGCCGAGTGAGCGAGGGGGAGATGTTCGGTACGAATCATTGTGCAAGTCACTTGTTGGTTGTTGCTGGCAGGGTCGCGTAATCGGCTCGCGGATTCAAGTGAATCGCTTGAAACTCAGGCCATGCGGGGCTATGTTGCGGGCTCAAAACGCCCCCATAGCTCAGCTGGATAGAGCGTCCCCCTCCTAAGGGGAAGGCCCGTGGTTCGAATCCACGTGGGGGCGCCACAGTTTGATTTTCGGAGTAGGTGGTGGCTCGCGCCATCACTGTGTCCTCAACCTGTAGTGAATGGCATGTCGCCAAATATCACTTCGATGTGATTGCCATCAGGGTCATGTAGGTTCACGGATTTACAATCGGTTGAGGGGATGTCGTTGACATAATGGGCCAAACCGTTTTTATGCAGATGCGATAAGAATGTCGCGATATCATCACCTTGCAGTGCAAAGTGTTCTATACGACCCACGCTTAAATCAGAATGGCGATCAACCAAATGGACGATCGGCAACTGATTGGCATAAAGCCAGGCGCCAGGCACGTCAAAATCGGGTCTCCAGCCAGTCTCCAGGCCCAATATCTTGGTATAGAAACTGACTGCTCGGGATAGGTCAGAGGTGACGATGTTGACGTGGTCAAGTCTTTTGATCATGCCAGAATGCTAAGGAGAGACCGCCGTTAATGAATTCGCTAAATCAGAATTCGGGTGGTAACCCAGTACTTCCAAGTTGGCTTCTGCACAAAGGTTTTTCAGGTTTTTATAACCCAAATTCGCGTACGAAAGAGGGTGGGCTACCGATGGATCTTGCTCTGCCTCTACAACAAGCCAGCCGCTGTATTTGCTTTCTTTGAGCACTTTAAAGATCGCTAGGTAGTCAACGTCACCTTCGCCGGGAACTGTAAACACGCCATTCAGAACAGCATCTAAGAAACTCATGGCGCGGTTCTTGGCGTCCAGCATCACGCTGCCACGTATGTCTTTGCAATGAACGTGACGAATCCTATTGGCATGACGCTTGGCTACAGCGACAGGATCTGCACCGGCGTAGGTCAGGTGGCCAGAATCCAAAAGCAGTCCAACCGCATCCGAAGTGCCTGCCATTAAACGATCGACATCCGCCTCACTCTCGATAACGGTACCCATGTGGTGGTGGTAAGCCAGTGAAACACCCTCGGACTGGAGGTACTGGCCGACCACTTCAATGCGTTGGAGTAGGGTGTGCCATTGCGCTTCGCTCATCACTGGACGGTTGCGGACAGCAATTTGGCGATCGCCATGAATACTTTCAGAGACTTCACAATAGACCATCACAGTCGAGCCCAGCTCTTTGAGCAATGTCAGGTGCTCCTGCATGGCTTCTATTTCGTCTTCAGCTGACCGCTCAAGAAGTCGGCTTGAATACCAACCCGATACAAGGTTGAGTTCATGCGACGCTAAAATTGGACCCAAAGTTGAACTTTGACGTGGGAATTTGTGCCCCAACTCGAATCCGGCGTATCCCGCCTTTTTACCTTCTGCAAGACACACCTCTAGGGGCGTCTCAGCACCCAGTTCAGGCAAGTCATCATTGGTCCATGTTATCGGGTTAATGCCTATCCGCACGCTCATTGTTGTGACTCCAAATGGCAGTTAGAGGTTTTGTAATTGTCGTTTTTTGTTCTCGTCGTATCGCGCGCGGGCTTCTTGTACCTGTGTGCGAGGCGAAACTTCGGGCACAGCGACTTCCCACCAACAACCGCCATCGGTGGTCACTAGCGGGTCTGTATCAATCGTGATGATGTAAGTTTGATCTGCCGCTCTTGCACGTTTAAGGGCCGCTTCTAGTTCGACAATCGTACTGACGGTCTCACCCCCAGCTCCCATCGCCTTCGCATGAGCAGTAAAATCGATTTTTGGTGCTGGACCGCCTTTCGCAGTGAAACAGTCTTCTAACAGGTTGTTGAAACCGGCACCGCCGCAGCCAGTAGTTTGTAACCGGTGGATACAACCAAATCCGCGGTTATCAAGCACGACCAAAATGAATTTTTGACCGAGCATCACCGAGGTGAAGATTTCCGAGTTAGCCATCATGTAAGAGCCATCACCGACCATCACATAGACTTCGGAGTCGGGTTTGGCCATTTTTACACCGATACCGCCTGCGACCTCATAACCCATGCAGGAGTACCCGTACTCTAAGTGATAACCTTTGCTGTGCTGAGTCCGCCAGAGCTTTTGTAATTCGCCAGGTAGACCGCCTGCAGCGCATTCAACAATGTCTTTCGTCTGGTCAGAGGACCGCAGAACGGCGCCAACGACTTCGGCATCGGTAGGCAGGTCTGAACCACGATCGGTCATGGCAATGTCACAGGTGTTTAGCCATTCAGCTCGTTCGCCAGAGCACTTTGCGACCCATGCGGCATCGCTACTCCAACCCGACAAAGCATTTACGAGCAGCGACAGGGTCAGCTTGGCGTCACCCACCAGCGGCTGTGCCTGGTGTTTAATTGCATCACATGAACCCACATTGATGCAGACAAGTTTTGCGTCTGCGTTGAACAGAGCGCGCGAACCCGTTGCGAAATCGCCCAAACGAGTACCAACGGCAATAATCAGATCGGTCTCTGCAGCAAGGTTTGCTGCGGCAGAGCCACCGCATACGCCCATTGCCCCCACGTTAAGTGCATGATCCCAAGGCAAACTGCCTTTGCCGGCCTGAGTCTCTGCAACAGGAATATTGAATTGGGTTACCAGCTCGTCTAATTCGTCGAGTGCTTCTGAGTAATGCGCGCCACCACCCGCAATGATCATCGGTTTATTGGCCTGTTTGATCAATTCGACAGCTCGGTTCAATTCGTCAAGATCCGGGCCTTGCCGACGTAGGTAGTGAATCTTTTCTTCAAAGAAAGATTCGGGGTAGTCAAACGCCATCGTTTGAACATCTTGAGGAATAGCGAGGCACGCCGGGCCGCAATCGACAGGGTCGGTTAGAACACGTAGGGCATTGGGCAGTGCAACCAGTAATTGCTCTGGGCGCATGATGCGATCAAAGTAACGACTGACGGGTTTGAATGCGTCATTCGAGGTCAATGTGTAGTCATGCGGGTTTTCAACCTGCTGAAGCACAGGATCTGGCATTCGTGTTGCAAAGGTATCACCGGGCAAAAATAGAACCGGCAGTCTGTTTACATGGGCTACGGCTGATGCGGTCACCATGTTGACAGAGCCTGGTCCGGCAGAGGCTGTGACCGCCATCATCCGTCGGCGATTTGAAGTTTTTGCATAGGCAATAGCCGCATGCGCCATGGTCTGTTCATTTTGTCCGCGGTAAGTCGGAAACTGATCCTGAACGGGTTCGAGTGCCTCACCTAATCCGGCAACGTTACCGTGTCCAAAAATTGCCCAGACACCGGCAAACATAGGCAGTTTGTCACCGTCGATAACCACTTTTTGAGCCATGAGATAACGCACAACTGCCTGCGCCATCGTTAATCTGATTGTACTCATTATTAATTCTTCCTAGTTCTTGTTAGCGAGCACGCCAACTTTCAATCAGGCTTAAATAGTTTTGGCTAACCTGAGTGATAAATGATTTGTCATCAATCTCATTAGCCAACCATTTTCGGCTCTCTGCAGACCACAAAGATCGGCCGACAGTAAAGCCTTTACAGATATCAAACCCAGCGGAGTTAGCGAAATCCCGTTTGAGCTCTTCGATGGGTGCATCAAGGCCCAATAGCACAACACCGCGGCAATGAGGCTGGCGGCTGTTGATCAGGTCCGTCAACTTAGCCCATACATTTCGACTGGGTGCCGGCAGTTTCCACCAGTCCGGGCGAATATCAAGGTTGTAGAAACGAGTCAGAGCGCGAACCAAGGTTTCTTCGTCGTTGTCCATGTCCCGTGGGGGAATGATTTCAAGCAATAACTCGTGACCAGAAGCGCAGCAAGCGTCGTACAGCTCCTTGGCTTGGCGCTCTTGTGCCGTGCGATGTTCGATAGGTTGATCTGGGTGATAGAAAATCAAACACTTGACCACGTGCTCCAGAGGCCATTCACGCAATCGACTCCCGATGGAGCGGCCACCTTCCAATTCGATTGGGTTTGAGGTTGGAACTTCGACCGGGCGCCCGATCCACCAATTTAAACCGGTGACGTCGTTTAACGCGTCTTGTCCGTAGGTATCATCAATCAACACCCCGATGTTGTTCGCCAGCCCAGCCTGTTCAGCACCCACCTTCGTCGCTTGAACCAGGAGTTTTTTGAGCGTTTTTATGCGTTCTTCACTGGTTCCGGCTTCACGGGCCATTTGAAACAGTTGCAGGCGATGGTCATAGGCTAGACCATAGATTTCTTTCCATACTGGAGCACGACGAGTTGTTACCCGGTGCAGGTAATTAAGCTCTTTATCCTGGTCAGGGCGAGGAATATCTTCCGCATGTTCGATGTAGTAGTCGAGCTCTTCTGCGGATGGGATAGCGGGTGCGCAGCCGTGTCGAGAAACAACGAGTGCGCCACAGGCATTTGCATACTGACAGCAGGTTTTATAGTCCTTTCCACCTAACCATCCACGTAGGAAGCCAGACATAAAGGCATCCCCAGCGCCCAGCACGTTCAGCACTTCTACACGAACGCCCGTGAAAACATCAAAATCGTCCATAGAATCTGGAATCGCACCATCGAGAACGGTGCAGCCGAGGGCACCCAGCTTAAGTACGATCGTCGCTTTGGATAGCTCGCGGATCTTTTTCAACGCTGCAATGGTATCGGTCGTACCGCCAGCAATATGCACTTCTTCTTCTGTACCCACGACCAGATCGAGGTGGGGAAGAACGGTCTGCAAATGCTGGCTAACCCCTTCATTTGAGACAAAGCGATTTTCACCCTCGCCAATACCGGTTAAACCCCAAAGCACGGGACGGTAGTCAATGTCTAAACAAACTTTAGTGCCGGCTGCTTTCGCATACTCAATCGCTTGCATGCATGCTTCGTAAGTTGATGGGGTAGAAAGGTGAGTTCCTGTCATCAATAGAGAGCGACTCGATGCAATGTAATCTGCCGTGAAATCGCTTTTGGAGAGAGCCATGTCCGCGCAGTCACGGCGATAGAAGATCAATGGGAAGGTGTCCTGGTCCTTAATGCCTAGGACGACCAGTCCAGTCAGACGCTCTTTATCGGTGATTACATGGCTGGTATCAACGCGTGCGCGAGCGAATTCCTCGCGGACGAATCTTCCCATATGTTCATCGCCAACCCGGGTAAGCATAGATGAACGTAGACCTAACCGAGAGGTCCCGTATGCGATGTTGCCAGAGGACCCACCAAGATATTTTGCAAAGCTGCCCATGTCTTCCAAACGGCTGCCGATTTGCTCTCCGTACAGATCAACGGCAGCACGCCCAAGGCAAATAATATCGAGTTCGCGTGTTCCGACGCTCGACTTCAAGTCACTCATACGGTGGCTCCTAACAGCTCTAACTGGTGTGAAGCAGGGGATCTGTTGTGCACAGAAATGCTTCTTCTATTTGTTGTAATACGCGGGTTTAGGATAGAAATATATTTCCAGTCAGTCAATGCAATGGAAAAAATATTTCATTATTATGAATTGTGCATTGATAACAGCAGCTTATGAGGTTTCTTAGCCAAGGTTATGCCCCTTGAATATGATCGGCATTATCGATTTTTAGAATGAAATTTCTAATTTTCCTTTTTTATAACACCCGTAATCGATACTATCTGGGCTATCAAAAAAACAATTGAGGGTTGCTATGTCTAAGTTGTTGTCTCGTGCTTCATCGCCAAATGCTGACGGCCGAATTCAGCACATCACACCGGAGTCAGCCGGCTGGCAGTATGTTGGCTTTGACGTTTTCAAGCTGGAAGCCGGCAAAAGTCTAAAACAGGCAACCGAAGATCAAGAAGTTTGCGTCGTGCTGGTAACGGGTAAAGCTCACGTCTCTACCTCGTCTGAAAGCTGGCGAGATCTTGGGGATCGGATGAGTGTTTTTGAACAAAAGGCTCCCTATGCAGTGTATGTCCCGCCATCCGACCAATTTGAAGTTACTGCCACCACAGACCTGGAAATCGCAGTGTGCAAAGCCCCGGCAAAAGGGGAGTTCCCGGCTCGATTGATAACGCCCGACAAAGCCAGCTTCGAAACCCGTGGTGTGGGAACCAATACACGACACGTGTGTAACGTACTGTTTGGCAACATGGCCGCAGAAAAGTTATTGGTCTGCGAGGTCATCACCCCAGATGGAAACTGGTCAAGTTATCCACCTCATAAGCATGACCGCGATATCGCCCCGACCGAAACCCTTCTTGAAGAGACCTACTTCCATAAAATGGATCCAGAGCAAGGATTCGTCTTTCAGCGGGTCTATACAGATGATCGCTCATTGGATGAAACCATGGCGGTCGAAATGAATGGCGTGGTTATGGTCCCCGAAGGATATCACCCTGTAGGTGCTCCACATGGATACACTTCTTACTACCTCAACGTGATGGCGGGTCCTGCCCGTGAATGGATTTTCCATAACGACCCTGACCATGAGTGGATCATTGAGGCAGATAAGAAAAAAGCTGGCCTCGCTTAGTCCGGCAGCCCAGGGATTATTCGCTGGGCTAATTCTCGCCGTGAGGACTTGTTTTCCAATCGCGGAAAATTTATTCCAAAAAGCAGGGCGTTCATTTAACCTCCGCTCAATAGAAGTAAAACAATATAACCGGTTAGAGTCTGAAAGATGCCAACATCACCCTCAAACATCTCCAAAGCTCCGAAAACGCTCAATGATCTAAAAGCTCGAATTGCTGACGAGCATCAATCCCTGAGTAAGCGCCTTCAACAGGTAGCCAGGTATTTCCTGGATAATCCAAAAGACATTGCATTTGGTACCGTCGCGGTTATTTCAAAAGATGCAGGGGTGCATCCATCGACGCTGGTCCGTTTTGCGAATGCTTTTGGTTATTCAGGGTTCTCTGAAATGCAGCGGATTTTTCAGCAGCACCTTCTGCATGAATCGCCGAGTTACAAAGACCGAATTAGCATGGTGCGAGAAACCTTTGGGGAGGACGATGGCAGTTCGGTAAGGTTGCTAGAGCAGTTTGCCTCGGCCAATTCTGCAACATTAGATCACTTAGTTGGCGAGCTTGATTATTCAGCTCTGGAAAAAGCGGAAGGGCTGCTGCAGCAAGCGAATCATATTTTTATCATGGGTGTGCGCCGGACATTCGTGGTGGCCAGTTATCTTGTTTATGCGCTTCGTCATGCAGATAGACGTGCAACCTTGATCGATAGCGTGGGCGGCATGACGATGGAGCAGGCAGGGAACATGCGACACGACGATGTCATGATTGCGGTTAGCTTTCATCCCTATGCTGAAGAGACCCAGAGGGTGGCGCAGCAGGCGCTGGACGCTGGAGTTCCCCTTATATTGTTGACTGATAGCGAGCTTAGCCCACTGGCGGCGCGGGCCAGTGCAAAGATTATTGTGCGAGAGGCCGAGGTGCACGGAATTCGGTCCCTCTCGTCTTCTCTATGCGTGGCTCAGGCACTCTCGGTGAGTTTGGCCACTAAAAATAAATAAAAAACCTAACGCGTCGGCAGTCCCGCCGGTTTACGCTCGCTATAAAGTAAATGCTGCTTTAAAGCGTTCCAAGGCCAAGTCAGAGTCACTCTGAGCAAAGGCTTCCATGCCTACCGGACCGGCGTAGCCCATTTCGTTAAGCGCGGCGGCGATGTGGGCATAATTGATTTCACCTGTACCTGGTTCGCAACGACCCGGGTTGTCTGCCACCTGGACTTCGCCCAGCCATGGCAACGCCTTTTTGCACCAGCGCGTTAGATCACCCTCTCCAATTTGTGTGTGATACAGATCCAAATTGATCTGCAGTTGAGGGCGGTTAACTGAAGAAACCAATGCCACAACATCTTCCGTTGAGCCAAAGGGGCACCCCGGGTGATCTAACAGATTTAGGTTCTCTAGCGAGAATGTAACTTCCTCTTGTTCAGCCATATCGCAGATTCGATTAAGCGTGTCTTTGGCCTTTAGCCACATGGTTCCATCGACGACATCGTGTTTCCAGATAGGAATGCCGCCATCACCCAGTCCGGTTCCGTGCAGGTTTAATCGATCAACCCCCAAACGTTTTCCGATTTGGGCTGTTTCACGAGCCGATTTAAGAAGCATTTCAGCCCCTTCATCGTCGGCAAGCCGTCCCTCCAGGTAACCGTTCATGATCGTGAAATTGGCTCCGGTTGCTTGTAGCTTGTCCAAATCGTGATCTGGCCAATTCCAAAGGCCCACACCAAAGCCTTGCTC
>JAAXJV010000072.1:3832-9171 GCA_012269655.1 Pseudomonadales bacterium | reverse complement strand
GCATAAAACACGGCCTGATCACCAATCGATTGGAATTGTTGAGGCGATAGTCCTGCGATACCCGCGACTTGACGTCCGGTTTCAACCTGACGTTGAACCCACTCAGCCGTTTTGGGCGAAACATACAACGACAGGCCTAAGGTCGCTGTAAATACCAAGACAACGGGAAAGGCTAACGTGAGAGCCAACTGACGCCGGCCAAATCCAGACGCCCGCAGCGCCGCGGCCTCTTGATCGGCATAAAGCCGCCCTACCATGAGCAGCACACCCAGAAACAAAGACAATGGCAATACGATCTGCAGTACGCCGGGTACTCGGCCGGCCACGATCGCAAACACCAGCTCTGGCGCCAAGGTTCCGTTGGCGGCCTCTTCCAAATATCGTACTAATCGCCCGGTCAGGCCTAGAAAGGTCAGTACCAAGGCCGCAGCTATAGACCCTGCAAGGGCTTCACGCCCTAGGTAACGACTGAGTATGCTCACACTGACCCGTAAACGAATAAAAACGGTATCCTACCCTAAAACCTGTATTGGAGCGCCCCATGCTGTTCAACATTTCGCCTGCCAACCTAAGTGATCACGCCACCGATCTGTTGGTCATCGCCTTGCCCACCGGTGAACCTGCTCCCGTGGCGGCTAATCTTTTCCAAACCTTAACGGCCCAAGGGGATTTCTCCGGCAAATCCGGTGAAAGCGTGAGCGTGCCAGCGGCCGCCGAGACCGCCGCAAAACGCCTACTGTTTGTGGGGCTAGGTGACGCCGATAAGCTGACGGCCAAAGCACTGGATAAGGCGGCGCAAGCGATCGCGTCCGCCGCCGTTAAAAAAGGTATTGAGCGCGTTACCCTTGCGCCGCAAAGCGCCCTGAACGCCGGCTTTTATCGTCAGCTGGGTTTACACCTGGGCCTAAAGGCATACCAGTACACGCAAACCTTTGGCACCAAAGAATTACCGACCGCTTCGACGCTTGCACGGATTGACGTCCCCGAACACCTGGACGAAGTTCAACGTGGACACCAGATCGCGCAGGGCGCCAACCTAACCCGAGAGTTGGGAAATTTGCCCGCCAACACCTGCACGCCGACCTATCTGGCCAATCAAGCCAAGCAGCTGAGCCACCCCAAACTCAATGTCGAAGTATTAGGCGAGGACGCCATGCGTCAGTTGGGTATGCACAGCTTGTTAAGCGTCGGCCATGGCTCGGATCAAGAGAGTCAATTAGCGGTCATGCGCTTTACCAACGGCGGGGACGAAGCGCCTATCGCACTGGTGGGTAAAGGCATCACCTTTGACACCGGCGGCATCAGCTTGAAGCCCGGTGCCGGCATGGATGAGATGAAATACGACATGTGCGGTGCTGCCACCGTGCTAGGCGTGATGCAGGCCGCTTGTGAGTTGGATTTGCCCCTGAACATCGTGGCGGTGATTGCCTGCGCAGAAAACATGCCATCGGGCCGCGCAACCAAACCCGGCGATGTTGTCACCAGCATGTCCGGGCAAACCATCGAGATTTTAAACACCGATGCCGAAGGCCGACTGGTGCTGTGCGATGCCCTGACCTTTATTCAGCAAGAAAACCCAAGTTGCATCGTGGACATGGCGACATTGACAGGCGCCTGCATCATTGCGCTGGGCCATCACAATACTGGGTTGTTGGGCAATGACGACGCATTGGCGGACGAGTTACTCGCCGCTGGCCGCGATGCCATGGATACCGCGTGGCGCCTGCCGATCAGTGAAGAATATGACAAACAACTGGATTCCAACTTTGCGGATATGGGCAACATCGGCGGTCGCGATGCTGGCACCATTACTGCAGCCTGCTTCTTGTCACGCTTTGTTAAGAACACGCCGTGGGCGCACCTGGACATTGCCGGCACCGCCTGGACCAGTGGCAAGGCTAAGGGCGCGACTGGCCGCCCGGTGCCGCTGCTAATGAACTGGTTATTGAAGCGCGCCGGATGACCGGCGTTCGCTTTTACATCTGTCCCGAGACCGAATGGAGCGAGGCGGCTAAATTTGCCGCCCGCTTAGCCCGCCAGCTCAAACGGCGCGGACACCGGATCTTGTTTCTGACAGAAAGTACCGAGCGCCAGCAGGCATTATCGGACTTGCTGTGGCAGTACCCGGCGGATGCGTTTTTGCCGCATCGCATCGAGCCCACCCAGCCCGAATCTGGGATAGATATCGCAGCAGGCCAAGAGTGGGACGATCATCACGATGTTTTGATCAACCTGACCGATCAAGTACCGCCTAACTACGCCCGCTTTGAACATCTCTGTGAAGTCGTTCCCAGTAGCGATACACTATTGGCCAACGCGCGGACCCGCTGGATTCATTACAAAGATCGCGGCCACCCGCTTAAACGCATCGAAACTGACAACATCTGAGACCTCAAGCTTAATGGACAAGGCATTCGACCCATCGCTGATCGAACGAGATCTGTACGCCAAATGGGAAGCACAAGGCTGCTTCAAACCCAGCGGATCTGGCGATCCCTATTGCATCATGATTCCGCCACCCAACGTGACGGGCAGCCTGCACATGGGTCACGCCTTTAACAACACCATTATGGACGCCCTGGTCCGCTATCACCGCATGAAGGGCCATGACACCCTGTGGCAAGTGGGTACCGACCACGCCGGCATCGCCACCCAGATGTTGGTGGAGCGCAAACTGGAAGGCCAAGGCGTCAGCCGCCACGACCTGGGGCGCGACGGATTTATCGATAAGGTCTGGGAATGGAAAGCCGAATCCGGCGGCAACATCACCAGCCAGTTACGTCGCTTGGGTTCGTCCGTGGACTGGAGCCGAGAGCGCTTCACCATGGACGAGGATTTATCACGCGCGGTGCAAGAAGTCTTTGTTCGCCTGCACGAAGATGGACTGATCTATCGCGGCAAACGACTGGTTAATTGGGATCCGGTACTGAAAACGGCGGTCTCGGACCTAGAAGTCGAAAACGAAGAAGAAAATGGCCATATTTGGTCACTGCGTTACCCGCTGGCGGATGGAAGCGGATCTTTGGTTGTGGCGACCACTCGACCCGAAACCATGTTGGGCGACACCGCTGTAGCGGTTCACCCTGAGGACGAACGCTATGCCGATTTTATCGGCAAGACCATCAAGCTACCCCTGGTCGATCGTGAAATCCCGATCATCGCTGATGACTATGTTGATCCGGAATTCGGGACGGGCTGTGTAAAAATTACGCCGGCTCACGACTTTAATGACTATGAAATGGGCAAGCGTCACGACTTGCCTATGATCAACATCCTGCTGGATGACGCTAGTATCAACGATCTGGCGCCAGAAAAATACCGCGGGATGGATCGCTTTGATGCGCGTAAGGCGATCGTCGCGGATTTTGAGGCCGCCGGCTTGCTCGTCGAAATCAAAGATCACCGTTTACCGGTGCCCCGGGGCGATCGTAGTGGTGCTGTACTGGAGCCTTATCTGACCGATCAGTGGTATGTCGCGGTCGAAGAGCTCGCAAAACCCGCCATCGAAGCCGTTGAAAACGGCGACATCGAATTTGTACCCAAGCAGTGGGAGAACACCTACTTCGCTTGGATGCGAGACCTGCAGGACTGGTGCATCAGTCGCCAGCTGTGGTGGGGTCACCGAATTCCGGCTTGGTATGACAATTCGGGTAACGTTTATGTCGGCCGCTCAGAAGCCGAAGTGCGCGAAAAGCATGATCTGGGCGATATTACGCTGACCCAGGACAACGACGTACTGGACACCTGGTTTAGTTCCGCTTTGTGGACTTTCTCGACTTTGGGCTGGCCAGACGAGACCCCTGAGCTAGCCAAATTCCATCCCACGGATGTTCTGGTGACGGGCTTCGACATCATTTTCTTCTGGGTGGCCCGGATGATCATGATGACACTGCGCTTCCGTGGAGAAGTGCCGTTCAAAAAAGTCTACGTCCATGGATTGGTCCGTGATGGCGAGGGCAAAAAAATGTCCAAGTCCAAAGGCAACGTACTCGACCCCATCGATTTGATCGACGGCATCGATCTGGAATCTCTGGTCGCCAAGCGTACCGGCAACATGATGCAGCCGCAGATGGCGAAAAAGATCGAAAAAGCCACCCGCAAAGAATTCCCAGACGGGATTGAAGCCTTTGGCACAGACGCCCTTCGCTTTACCTTTGCAGCCATGGCATCGACCGGTCGAGACATTAACTTCAACCTCGAGCGGGTCGCAGGTTATAGAAACTTCTGCAACAAACTGTGGAACGCCACCCGTTTCGTCTTGATGAACGTCGAAGGCGCGGATCTGACCCAAACCGAAGGCTTGGAACCCAGTTTGGTCGATCGCTGGATTGTCAGCCGCTTGCAAGCGGCCGAAGCTGAAGTCGAGCGTTCGCTAGCCAACTTGCGCATGGACATGGCCGCACAAGCAATTTACGAATTCATTTGGAACGAGTATTGCGATTGGTACTTAGAGCTGACCAAGCCCGTTTTGAACGGCGACTTCAGCGAAGCACAAAAAGCAGCGACCCGCCGCACCTTGGTTGCGGTTCTGGAAGCCGCATTGCGTCTGGCTCACCCCATTATGCCTTTCATTACCGAAGAAATTTGGCAGACCATCGCGCCGCGCCTCGGTCAAGGTGGTCCCAGCATCTCGCAGGCGCCCTACCCGGTTGCCGAAATAGAAAAAATGGATGACGAAGCCGATGGAGCTGTGGAATGGCTCAAAGAGACCGTGACCGCCGTACGCACCATCCGCGGCGAGATGAACATCGCGCCCAGCAAGAAACTTAGCGTCATCCTGAATGCCGGCAGCGAGCGCGATCGTGAACTGGCCCAGTTGTGCGACACCTATCTTCGCAGCTTGGCCGGAATCGATTCGCTCAGTTGGCTAGACGGCGCTGAGGCCCCGGTGGCCAGTATCGGTGTGGTCGGTGACATGGAAGTCCTGGTCCCCATGGCCGGGTTGATCGATCCAGAAGCTGAAATCGCGCGACTGGGCAAAGAGGTCACTCGTCTGGAACAAGAGATCCAACGCACCGGCGGTAAGCTGGCCAACGAGAAGTTTGTCTCGAAGGCACCGGCAGAAGTGGTGGCCAAGGAACAGGCAAAATTGGCCGATGCCAAAGCCACCCTTGAGCGAATCCAAGCTCAGATTGTGAAACTCGGCACAATCTAAACCAACGCTTGGTAATTCCCGCCCTGGGCGTTTGAAAAAGCGCCTAGGGTAAAGCTGTGAGATGACGTTGTTAGGAGAGACGTATGAGCAGTCGAGAAACGGGAACGGTCAAATGGTTCAATGACGCCAAAGGCTTTGGATTTATCAAACGCTATGACGGCGCCGACGTATTTGTTCACTATCG
>JAAXJV010000072.1:0-3732 GCA_012269655.1 Pseudomonadales bacterium | reverse complement strand
TTATTGATTGCTTTTTTTGAAGTCCGCACCAGCAAAGGGATTGCGAAGTTATTCCGGCTTACCCACAGGCTTTGGTCAAGTTACCCACAACCTCTTAACAAGAAAAAACACTACATAAGGGGTTGGCTAGCCCAGAAAACCACTATATCTTGTGCTCATAACAGAACGAAAACGAACACCGGACCCTCGCGGGCCAAGGAATTCATATGGATTTGGGCACACACTCCAGCACGCCAGCCACGTCACCCCTTGATGACAGCGCATCTCAAATTGACCAAAGCACCGACATCCGCCCCGGCGCGTTTCGCGTTATCAAGCGTAATGGCGTTGTAGTACCTTTTGATCGCTCCAAGGTAACGGTCGCCATCACCAAGGCGTTTCTCGCCGTTGAAGGTGGGCAGGCATCGGGCAGCGCTCGCGTGCGCGAAATGTGTGAACGCTTCACTGACATGGTCGAGGCGACCTATCTGCGCCGTATGCCCTCGGGTGGCACCTTGCACATTGAAGACATCCAAGACCAAGTCGAATTGGTACTGATGCGTGCGGGTGAGCACAAAACCGCCAAAGCCTTCGTTCTGTATCGTGCCGCTCAAGCCGAGAAACGTGCCGCCCAAGCACCGCAGCACGAAGAAGAATTGCACCCCACGATCAACGTCAAACTAGACGACGGCAGCAACACTGCACTGGACGTCGGTCGTCTACGCTTCATCGTCGACGAAGCCACGGCCGACTTGGAAAATGTAGATGGCGAGCGAATCCTAGAGGACACCCTTCGAAACCTGTACGACGGCATTCCCAGCAAAGAAGTTAGCACCGCACTGGTGATGACTGCTCGTGTACTGGTTGAAGAAGAGCCCAACTACAGCCAAGTCACTGCGCGTCTATTGATGGACATCATCCGCGCTGAGGGTCTGAGCTTCATGGGATTGGCGGAAAACGCGACCCATGCGGACATGCACGCGCTGTACCCCGAAGCCCTCAAGGCGTACATCAAGAAAGCAGCCGAACTGGAACTGGTATCAGACGAGCTCAACAATTACGACCTAGACAAGCTGGGCGCGGCATTGGAAGTCGATCGCGACTTGCAGTTTGGTTACCTGGGCCTGCAAACTCTGTACGACCGCTATTTTATCCACTCAAACGAAGTCCGCTTTGAGCTTCCCCAAGTGTTCTTTATGCGCGTTGCCATGGGCTTGGCGCTAGAAGAAGAGAACCGCGAAGAGCGCGCGATTGAGTTTTATCGTTTGCTGTCTAGCTTTGACTACATGTCATCGACGCCGACTCTGTTTAACGCAGGCACGCTGCGCAGCCAGCTTTCAAGCTGTTACCTGACCACGGTTCCGGATGACCTATCCGAAATTTACGGTGCGATCCGTGACAACGCCTTGTTGTCTAAATTCGCAGGCGGTTTGGGCAACGACTGGACACCGGTTCGCTCGCTGGGCAGCCGAATCAAAGGCACCAACGGCAAGAGCCAGGGCGTCGTCCCCTTCTTGAAGGTCGCCAACGACACGGCCGTCGCAGTGAACCAAGGCGGCAAGCGCAAGGGCGCTGTTTGTGCCTACCTAGAAACCTGGCACTTGGACATCGAAGAGTTCCTAGAGCTTCGTAAAAACACCGGTGACGAGCGCCGTCGCACGCACGACATGAACACGGCCAACTGGGTTCCGGATCTGTTCATGAAGCGGGTCTTCAATGACGAAGAATGGACATTGTTCAGCCCTTCTGACTGCCCAGATTTGCACGATCTGTACGGTAGCGCCTTTGAAAAGCGTTACAACGAATACGAAGAAATGACCCGTAACGGCCAACTGACGCTATTCCGTCGCGTCAAAGCAGCCGACATCTGGCGAAAGATGCTGAGCATGCTGTTCGAAACCGGCCACCCTTGGGTCACCTTCAAAGACAGCTGCAACCTGCGCTCGCCCCAGCAACACGTCGGTGTCATTCACAGCTCAAACCTGTGCACCGAAATCACCCTGAACACCTCGATCGACGAGATCGCGGTTTGTAACCTGGGTAGTGTGAACCTGAAAGCTCACGTCTCACGTGACGGCGGCCTGGATCATGCCAAGTTGAAAGAAACCATCACGACCGCCATCCGCATGCTGGATAACGTGATCGACATCAACTACTACTCGGTTCCTCAGGCTAAGAACTCGAACCTGAAGCACCGCCCCATCGGATTGGGTTTGATGGGCTTCCAGGACGCCCTGTACGAAATGGGTTATGCCTACGGCAGCCCCGAAGCCGTCCAGTTCGCTGACGAATCCATGGAGGCGATCAGCTACTATGCGATTGAAGCCAGCAGTGATTTGGCCGCTGAGCGTGGTCAATACCAGACCTATTCAGGCTCGCTGTGGGATCAGGGCATCTTCCCGGTTGATAGCCTGGATATTCTTGAGCGTGAGCGTGGCAGCGACTACATCAAAGTGGATCGCAGTGCGGCGATGGACTGGACACCAATCCGTGAAAAGGTCAAACGTCAGGGCATGCGTAACTCGAACGTGATGGCCATCGCCCCAACAGCGACCATTGCCAACATTACCGGCGTCAGCCAGTCGATCGAGCCGACCTACCAGAACCTGTATGTGAAATCGAACCTATCGGGCGAGTTCACCGTGGTTAACCCATACCTGGTCAAGGAACTGAAAGAACGCGGTCTGTGGGACAGCGTGATGGTCAACGACCTGAAATACTTTGACGGCAGCGTCCAGCAGATTGATCGCATTCCTGCCGACCTGAAGGCGCTGTTTGCCACGGCATTTGAAGTCGAGCCTCGTTGGATTGTCGATGCAGCCAGCCGCCGTCAAAAGTGGTTGGATCAGGCGCAGTCACTAAACCTGTACATCTCCGGCGTCAGCGGTAAGAAACTGGACGTGACCTACCGGATGGCCTGGTTTAGCGGTCTGAAAACCACCTACTACTTGCGCGCCATGGGTGCCAGCAGCACAGAGAAATCCACCGTGGCTTCTCGACCGGCTGCGGATAAAGCACCGGCGCCAGCACCCGCAGTGGCTGCGCCTGCAGCAGCCCCTGCTCCTGCCGCCCCCAAGGCAGCAGCCACGGACTTTGAACTAGGCGAAGGACAAGCCGTACCCAAAGCCTGCTCTCTGGACGATCCAGATTGCGAAGCTTGCCAATAACAATTACTGTATAAATATACAGAAAGAGGATATTGAAGATGCTAAGTTGGGACGAATACAACGACGACGATACCGCCGTAGCGGCTGCACCAACACCCGCACCGGCCGCCGCCGCACCAAAAGTACCGGTGGCCGCTGAACCGGCTCCGGTTGCTGACCCAGTACAGGCGCCCGTAGCAGCCAAGCCTGCACCGAAAGCAGAGGCACCGGCAGGCGCGTCGACCAGCCCGATCAAGCCGGTACTGCGCGTAGACGGCGCAGTCAGCTACGACAGCGTTCAGGCACACATCGATGCGATGAACACCAAAGAAGCCGAGGAAGAAATCTTGCAAGGCGCTGAAAGCCGCATCAAGATTTCAGACAAGGCAATGATTAACTGTCGCGCTGACGTAAATCAGTTAGTGCCCTTCAAATACGACTGGGCTTGGCAGAAGTACCTAGACGGGTGTGCCAACCATTGGATGCCGCAGGAAATCAACATGACCGCAGACGTGGCGCTGTGGAAAAACGAAGAAGGACTGACGGATAACGAGCGCATGATCGTTAAGCGCTCATTGGGCTTTTTCTCGATGGCCGACACGGTCGT
>JAAXJV010000148.1 GCA_012269655.1 Pseudomonadales bacterium | reverse complement strand
GTGGTCACTCTAGGTGAAAATGGCGCCCTGGTGGTTCAGGGTGAACAACGCACGAAGGTCGCAGGTGAAGTGGCACATGCGGTCGACACCAACGGTGCTGGAGATGCCTTTGCTGGAGCCTTTGTACATGGCCTGTTAAGTGGTTGGGATTATGCGGATTGCGCGAAATTTGGTTGTCAGGTCGCGGCACGTGTGGTGGAAACCTTCGGTCCTCGATTGCAGTTGGCGGAATACGCACAACTGCGTCAAGCATTTAAGGCCTGATTATTCGGGCCAGCGCAGCTGCTCGGCCACTTGCTCAAACGGCCGGTCGCTGTACTCCACCACACCCAATAAAGGCGCCGAGAGGCGCTTTTTTAATGTCTCTAGGTTTTGTTCAAACACAGCCTGATTCGGATCAACCCGATTCGCTACCCATCCCGCCAGATTCAAACCGTCCGATCGAATGGCCTCGGCGGTCAATAGCGCATGGCTGATACAGCCCAAGCGCATGCCGACCACCAACACCACATCCCACTGAAGGTAACGCGCAATATCCGAAAAGCTCTCCCGCTCGTTAAGGGGCACGCGCCAGCCCCCGGCGCCCTCTAAAAGCGCATGGCTGTAGTGCACGGCCTGACGCTCAGCCCAACTGGCCAGCTCGCGGGCGGATAATTCGATACCGACCTGGTGTGCCGCTACGTGCGGTGCAATCGGTGGCTCAAACAAATATGGGTTGATCGCTTCGAGCGGCCCATCAAACCCGGCACCCAGCGCTAATCGGGCCGCATCGTCTGAGTAGGCTTGACCCTCACGATAATCCGCACCCGCGGCCACGGGTTTCAATCCAATTGGATTTCCACCGTTCAGTCGAGCTTTTGCCAGCAAGGCGGCTGAGACATGAGTTTTACCGATATCGGTATCGGTGCCTGACACCATAATTCGCTTCATGTTTTTGTCCCCTCAATCGTCAAAATCTTGTAGCTGAGGCGGGTGCCGAGTGCCTGATAGAAATCGTGCAGTCTGGACTTAGTCAATAATTGAGATCCATGCCCCCCGGCACCGATGTCTCGGACCGACGCCAAGGCACGCTGAGGGGATTCGAAATCCACCTGATGGATTCGTAATGTTCCCATGGATTCAAACTGCTGTTGCCAATGCTCAACCGTGGGCAGGGCAAAGGGTTCGTCTAATCCGGCAGAGCGGCGCGCGTTGGCCAGCTCCGGCAATGAGCCATCAATCACGATGGAGACACGGTAGGGCGCGCCGGGTTTGAGCACCCTCAGGAACTCCGCACACTCCCCCATCCACTGTAACGCCATGTTCGACACACCGAAATCCAAGGATTGACTGGCAATAGGCAACCGTCGCCCGTCCGCCACCAAACGATAACGACTGGGATTGTGACGCAACATGGCTGGGCTCAAGTCCACGGCGAACATTGAGGCGTTTGGCATGGCTTGCACCATAAAACCCGTGCCTGATCCCAGATCAATACCCATGCCAGCGGGATCAAACCCTCGAGCCAATTGAACCGCCTGAGCCCGCTGAAATTCAGCCTGACGAGCATAATTCGCTGCAAACCGCTCAAAGCGCATCAGTAAACTCGTCGATTAAAGCGCGCACGGCGGCCACTTCGCGGTACGGCAGTTGGTGATCACCGATCAGCTGTGTGTAGGGCGCATCCGCGGAAAACAAAGGGTCTTGATCCGCCACTAGATTCAGATGTGGCACCCCGAGGGCAGACCACTGCGAGGCGCAATAACTCTCACAAAGGCGGTCCAGCCCTGAGTTGAGTTCAATGGGTTCCATCCACTGCCGGTCTGCCTCGGGCAACAACCAATCAAAGAAACCACCTAGTGTTGATTGAGGGTCTTTGGCGAGGTTGCGCTTAAGCCGTGCGAACAGTTTCATGTTGACCTGAGATTGAAAATGTCCCGGCGTGCACAGCGTGACCAGACCTTTGACTGCGGACTCGCGCGCCAGCTCAGTCGCCACCACGCCCCCTAAAGACCAGCCCACCAGGACCACCGGCTCGTCAAATTCGATGGGGTCGTTCCATCGAACGCAGGTATCCTCGGCGCGAGCTAAGCACTGCATCGCGCCGGGTGACACACCCCAGCCTGAAATCAGGATGCGGCGCATTGCTTAAGCGCTTCCACCAAACCGGTAATTTGGGACTGTGTGTGTCCTGCCGAGAGTGCAAT
>JAAXJV010000019.1 GCA_012269655.1 Pseudomonadales bacterium | reverse complement strand
CCCCACAGCGCATCGGTTAATGGAACAGGCCACCATGGGCTGGCCGCCGCGATGAGCCCGGCCCAAGTCAGAGGCAGTGTCAGGCTGTCCGGCAACAACTGAGTATCAAGGTCAATTAAGGTCAAGGTCCATAAAGTCCAGACCAGAGCAATCGCGAGCAGTGCCTCGACGCTGGGGCCAAAAATGCTGGCGACCCATAGCCCAAGGATGGCGGTTAAGGCTTCAACAATGGGGTAGCGTTTGGAGATGGGATTGGCGCAGTGCCGACACTCGCCAGCCAGTAATAACCAACTGATCACGGGGATGTTGTCCCGAGCGGCAATTTGCGTGTTGCACTTGGGGCAGGTGCTGCGAGGTGTGTTTAGGTTGTACGTTGGCTGATCTGGCTGAGTGAAATCGGGCTCGGGCTCACCTGCATCGACGGCCGCTAACCATTCGCAATCCAAGCGCAATTCGTTGCGCATCATGATCGGAAGCCGATGCACCACCACATTCAAGAAGCTGCCGATCAGCAGGCCAAAAATCCCTATCGCAGGCCACCACAAACCGGCCGCCACCATCGCTTCAATCACAGCATTCTCCAAACAATAGCCGGTAGTGTATTAGACGACCGACCCCATCTGGAAGATCGGCAGGTACATCGCGATCACCAACCCACCAATTACGACCCCAAGGAAGGACATGATCATGGGTTCCATCAGGCTGGTCAGGTTGTCGACCGAGTTGTCGACGGCTTCTTCGTAGTGATTGGCCGCTTTGTGTAGCATTTCATCCAGCGCGCCGGATTCCTCTCCGATCGACACCATTTGAACCACCATATTGGGGAATAAACCGCTGGCGCGCATGCTGAATTGCAGTTGCTGACCGGTGGCGACGTCATCTTGAATCAGCTTGATCGCATCGTAATAGAGTCGGTTGCCTGCAGCACCCGCGGCACTGCCCAAAGCCTCGACCAGGGGAACGCCCGCGGCAAAGGTGGTCGAGAGCGTACGGCAATAACGCGCAATCGCCGAGTTGGTTACGATCGGGCCGACAATCGGGGCTCGCAACAGGTATTTGTCGACGAGATAGGCAAATTTATCGGATCGTCTTAGCGCCTGTTTGATCAAAAATATGGCCGCGACAATGACACCTAGCCCAATAAACCACCACTCCTGGGCCCACTCGGACATGGCTACCACCACCTGTGTAAAGGCCGGCAGCTCGCCGCCAAAGCTCGTGAACATCGACTCGAACTGCGGGACCACCTTGATCAGCAATATTGCGGTGACAATGAAAGCGACAACTAACACCGCAATCGGGTAGGTCATGGCTTTTTTGATCTTGGCTTTAAGTGCCTCGGTTTTCTCTTTGTAGGTCGCCAGACGATCCAACATGGTTTCCAAGGCACCGGCCTGCTCGCCAGCATCAACCAGGGAACAAAACAGATCATCAAACTGCTGCGGATGGCGTTTTAACGAATTGGCAAAGCTGGTACCCCCCTCGACGTCGATCTTGATGCTCATGACCAGCGTCTTCATCGAGGGGTTGTCGAGTCCATCAGCCACAATTTCAAAGGCATTAACCAACGGGACGCCCGCTTTCATCATGGTCGCAAGCGGTCGGGTAAAAACTGCCACGTCAGCGGGTGTAATGGCTTTTTTACGTTCACCAAACAACGGTTTGGGCTTCTTTTTGACCTTGTCCGGAGTGATGCCTTGGCGGCGAAGTTGGGCACGGATTAGGGCAATGTTGGCCCCGCCCATCTCTCCAGAGACCTTGCGTCCGCGCTTGTCGGTCCCGGTCCATTTAAAGGTGTCTTTTTCCGGTGCCTTTTTGGTCTTTTGTTTCATCTGTGCAGCGGTGGTAGCCATGGGTTAGTCCTTGGTTACTCGGTTAATTTCTTGGAGCGAGGTCACGCCTTCGAGCACCTTTTTCAGTCCCGATTTACGCAGGTTGTCAAAGCCCTCGACCTCGCATTGCTTGGCCAGCTCCAGTGCATTGCCTTCGCGCATAATGATCTCGGACAACTCGGGTGTGACGGACACCACTTCATAGACTCCGACACGGCCCTTGTAGCCGTTCATGCATCGATCACAGCCGACCGGTTCATAAATCGTATGGCTGGCCAATTCGGCATCGGAGAAGCCTTCGGCCTTGAGTGCTTCAGGTGGCGCATCGACCGGCTTTTTGCAGTGTTTGCATAAAC
>JAAXJV010000101.1 GCA_012269655.1 Pseudomonadales bacterium | reverse complement strand
GAGCGCAGTATTCGGGAACACTGGTCTGACGATTGTGCGGCGGCTTTGATTGCCTCACCCTCTAACCCGACAGGCACCGTGGTTTCACCCGCAGAACTGCAATCGATATACCAGGCAGTCGACGAACGCTCTGGCCACCTTATCGTGGATGAAATCTACCAGGGGCTGAGCTATCAACAGGCCCCATCAACGGCGTTAGTGCACCCCAATGCTTGGGTCATCAATAGTTTTTCAAAATACGCGGGGATGACGGGCTGGCGCTTGGGCTGGATAGTTTGCCCGGAGGGCACTCAGCAGGCCGTTACAAATATGGCTCAGCATCTTTACATCAGCCCTAGCGAAGTATCCCAAATCGCTGGGTTGGCGAGTTTTGAGCCCGAGGCCATTGAAGAATTTGAACGTCGCCGATTGCAACTGAAGGCGGCGCGGGATTATCTAATTCCCGCCTTGGAGTCATTGGGCTTTCGTATCGATGCCACGCCTGAAGGCGCCTATTACCTGTTCGTGAATGTCACGGGGCTTGCGGATGACTCAGTTGCGCTGGCTACGCGATTATTGGAACAAGCCGGTGTTGCGACCACCCCAGGGCACGATTTTGGACCGGAGTACGCTCGTACCCATTTGAGGATTGCTTACGTGGATTCAATCGAGCGTCTGGCCGAGGCAGTCGAGCGTATGGCTGGGGTGTTATGAGTCAGTGGGACTTAACCCAGGACGTCTTAGTTCAGCGTTATAAACGATTCCTGGCGGACACGGAGTCGGGGCTAACGCTTCATTGCCCAAATACTGGCGCAATGACTGGCATGCAGGCACCTGGGGCTCGGATCGCTTATCGACCGACTCAAGGCGGTAAAACCGCAGGGCGCTGGATCCTTATTGAAACCGAGACTGGACTTGCGTGTGTTGACAGTGCTTTGGCGAATCAATGGGTCAAGCAATCGATTAAGGATTGGAAGCCTGAGTTTGCCTGGCGCAGTGAAGTGAAACTGGCAGGCAAGCGGATCGACTTTTGTGGGGAGTCCGATCAATCCAAATTCTGGATTGAGGTTAAGGGGGTCACTTTGGATCTTGGAAATGGCCAAGGAGCCTTCCCGGATGCTGTGAGTCAGCGCGCGCTAGAGCATGTGCAGGTCTTGCTTGAGCGAGTCGAGGCCGGTGAGCAGGCGGCGCTGATGTATGTCCTTATGCATAACGGAATCGACCGGGTACGCAGTGCCCATGAAATTCACCCGGCCTATGCCAAAGCGGTCGAAGCGGCGGCGCAACAGGGGCTGCAGGTTTGGCAATGGCCAACCCAGCTAAGCTGGGGCGGTGTTCAGATGGGTGTGCCAGAGCGACTGGCTTAGCCCCAAATTTCTGATCCTTTAATTTCAATTAGGGCAGGGGTTAGATGTTGTCCGATGCAGGGCCCAAACACACATTCGCCGGTGGTGGGTTCGAACAAGGCACCATGAGTTGAACATTGGATGTGCCGATTCTCAAGATCCATGTAGGCATCTGGATTCCACGCCAGATCAATTCCCAAATGGGGGCAAGCATCTCGATAGGCCCTGACACCCTGTTCTGAACGGTGAATTAGGATAGGTCCGCCCTGAACCGAGAAGCCTCGAGCCTGACCTAGGGGAATATCATTGATTTCACAAAGCTTGCGCATGGGATTCCTCGATTTGGGCCAGTGCGTCCAATGCGTTTTTCGAACTCATCCAATGATCAGGTAATAGTAGCGGCAACGATGCGGGTTCTGACAGCCCAGAATAATACTGCGCAGCCGGCCAGGGTATGGGATGGGGTAAGGTGGTGTCAGACAAGACAGGTATGGGCCTGCCTTGTTGGAACTGTTTTAAGGCCGTTGGTGGAGCTCCGCTCCCCTGCCAACGGGCCGCGCCTTGGGTGCTAGAGCGTTGCGTTTGACCCTGTGCTGCCGAATCTGGCCAGGCGAGGGCGCTGAGTACCTCACCTAGACGATCGAGTGGCATACCCGCACCAACAAACATCGTGCACTCCCTGGCGACCTCGCGGGGTATGTCTTGATCCACCACCGCGACGAGGTGAAAAAGCCCCTGCCAAGGCGGTTGGCAGAACGCTTTTAAGAAGTCGGTTGTCCCTAAGACCCACAACTGCTCCTGAGGAACTAGGTCCAGGTGGTAGGCCCAGGCCTGATTGGGGCTATCAATGCAAGCGGCTGGGCGAGCATGCTGGT
>JAAXJV010000032.1 GCA_012269655.1 Pseudomonadales bacterium | reverse complement strand
ATCTAGGGGTTTGAATTGTCCGACGTCAATGCCGCGAGGAATAACCACCGCATTTGCCGAATCCCAATTAGGGTAGTTCGAGCGCCAGTAATTCAAGCAAGTTTCGCTGACTGCAATGACACGGTCGGCGACCGTCATCACCTCCGAGTATTTGCTAACCGAATTTAAGCCATGCAAGGTCGACACCACCTTGGGGCGCTCAAACACCGGAATATGCTTCAATGCTAACCGTAGCACCCAGGCTGGCAAACGAGATCGAACATGAACAATGTCAGGGCGGTGCTGGCGGATCAATCGAGCAAGAGCAAAGGCTTTGAAAAAGGTCGCGAGAGACTTTCTGCCTATGTCGAGCGCCAGATGCGTGGAGCCCTCGACTTCCAGTTGCTCGACCAATCGGCCCCCGGCCGATACCACAATCGAATCATGGCCAGCCTCAACCAAGGCTCGAGCGATATCTAGCGTGCCACGCTCAACTCCTCCCTGATTCAGGGCAGGCAGGAGTTGCATGACTCTCATCGCGCTTACTTACAGACCGTCAGCCAGTCCATACGGTCCGCATCGCGGCCATGGACGATATCGAAATAGGCGGTTTGCAAGCGCTCAGTGACCGGGCCACGTGAACCTGCGCCGATTTCACGGCCGTCCAATTCACGGATCGGGGTGACCTCTGCGGCGGTGCCGGTAAAGAAGGCTTCATCGGCGACGTAAACCTCGTCACGGGTGATGCGCTTAGCCACCACTTCATAACCGAACTCTTGAGCCAGTTGCATCACGGTGGCTCGAGTAATGCCGTCCAGACAGTTGGTCAGCTCAGGCGTGTAGATGATGCCGTTTTTGACCATGAAGAAGTTCTCGCCACTGCCCTCGGATACGTATCCCTCGGGATCCAATAGCAAGGCCTCATCGGCGCCACCGCTGATCGCTTCCTGCAGCGCCAGCATGGAGTTGATGTAGTTACCATTCGCTTTGGCGCGGGTCATGGTGATGTTGACGTGGTGACGTGTGTAGCTTGAGGTACGCACCTTAATGCCGCGCTTAAGGTTTTCTTCGCCCATGTACGCGCCCCATTCCCAGGCCGCAACGATCAGGTGTGTGTTCAGATTATCTGCACGCAGGCCCATGCCCTCGGCACCAAAAAAAGCCATCGGACGCAGATACGCACTGTTCAGGCCGTTATCACGCACCGAAGCAATCTGAGCCTGATTGAC
Organism: Pseudomonadales bacterium; assembly: GCA_012269655.1. Classification (GTDB taxonomy): domain Bacteria; phylum Pseudomonadota; class Gammaproteobacteria; order Pseudomonadales; family Litorivicinaceae; genus Litorivicinus. The sequence continues at coordinate 8,092 of JAAXJV010000032.1, read as the reverse complement.
CTCTTCCTTGGTGTAAGGAATGGTCATGTTCAGGATCTTGGCTGAATTGAACAAACGATCGGTGTGCTCTTGGAGCTTGAAAATTGCCGGGCCTTCGCTGGTTTGATACGCGCGTACACCTTCAAACACACCCAATCCGTAGTGCAGGGTGTGGGTCAAGACGTGGACCCGGGCATCGCGCCACGGAACCATTTTTCCGTCAAACCAAATCAGACCATCACGGTCAGCAAATGAAGGTGTCATGTACTCGCCTCGTTGTTGTCAGGTTCGGTCGCCATCCAGGCTCTCCAGGCCTCCGCTATGTGAGTCGAAGCCTCCCTGAGCGCCTGATCGTCGATCGGGGCTCCGAGGGTCAGTCGGTGCGAAGTCGCGCGCGTCTGTAAATAGGCATCGGACAACCGCTGCGCCTGTTCTTTTGGCATCAGACCGTGGCTTGCTAGGGTCTCTAGCAAACGCAGGTTGTCACTCCAGCGGGTCAGCGCTGGGCAATCAGCGGCAAACCGTAAGGTCAAATATTGTACGAGAAACTCGAGGTCAACCACACCCCCCTGACCGTGTTTTATATCCAGTGCCTCAGGATCTTTAGACGTCAGATGCGCACGCATTTTCTCGCGCATGTTCAACACGTCAATTTGAAGCGCATTGGCATCTCGCTGCTTAGTCAGAATGTCCGCGCGGATTTGATCGAACTCCGCTTCTAATTGGGTGTCACCTGCTACAAACCGCGCGCGTACCAGTGCCTGGCGCTCCCAGGTCCAGGCGTCGGACTCTAAATATCGCCGATAGCCCTTTGCGCTCACCACCAAAACGCCTTTGTTACCGCTGGGTCGCAGGCGCATATCGATTTCATACAGCACACCACTGGTGGTGCGCACGCTCAGAATTTGCATGAAATGCCGAACCCAGCGCTGCAAATATTGCTGGCCACTGATGGCTTTTTCGCCATCGGTCATGGCCTGCTCGTCAATCCCGTGGATCAGCACCAAATCCAAATCCGATCCATAGGACAGCTCGAGCCCGCCCAGCTTGCCGTAGCCAATCACCGCGATACCACCCGTTAGCTCAACAGGCTTTCCATGGCGCGCCTGCACTTGCCGATCCGCTAATTGGCAGGCGGCCTCTAAAATCGCTTCCGCGGTCCAGCTCAGATGATCACTGGCGACATTGATCGCACGCTCACCCAGCAATTCGGTAGCCGCCGCACGCAGCGTGTTGGCAGCCTTAAATTCACGCAACACGTTTAATTGAACTTCCAAATCATCGACTCGCGCCAAGCGAAGGGCCAGGGACTGATCAATGGCTTCTGGGCTCGGGGGCTCAAAAAGGGCTCTGGGATCTAGTAACTCATCCAACAGCGCGGGCATTTGGATCAATTGATCGGCAATCCATCCACTAGCAGTGAGCACGCGGTACAAGAGCGTCCGGGCCCCGGGAGTTTCATTCAACAAGGCCAGATAGGCGCTACGCCGAGCAATCTGCAATATTAGACGAGTCAAACGCGGCGCCAGCCGATCCAAATTTGGATACTCAACCAATTCTGCTTGGATCAGTCCTAGAAACCGGTCCAATCGCTGGCGCGAGGTGTCATCCAGCCGCTGAAGGCCTGTATCAGACAGGATGTCTTCTGCCATTTTCTGCAAAGGTTCCGGCAACGGCTGATCCGGTTGCGCAACTTGATCCTGCTCGGGTTCAACCACCGCCTCAAAGGCCTGCTGAACACGCCCGCGCACCTCGCTAATCTGCCGGGCCAGTTGATCCCAATCTGCCACCCCCATCGCTGACAGCAAGCGAGCTCGCGCACCCTCGTCTGTTGGCAGTTGATGGGTTTGACCTAGCTGGTCGCACATAATGGCGTGCTCTAGGTGCCGCAGGAAGCGATAGTCCTCGACCAACACATCGGTCGGGATTTCCAGACAATGCTGCAAACTCGCCGCGGCCTTTAACCAAGATTGCGTTTGTAGCGCCGGCAGACGCCCGCCATGAATCAATTGTTGAACCTGAATGACAAACTCGGCCTCTCGAATGCCACCCGCGCCGCGTTTGATGTCATGCTCCAAGCCCTTTTTAGCAACCTCTTGGCGGATCAGGGCCTTGAGTGATCTAAGCGATTCCAGCGCCCCAAAATCCAGATAACGGCGGTACACAAAAGGTCGGATATCTTCCAAAACCGCAGCTCCAAGCGACATGTCGCCGGCTAACGGACGGGCTCGCAGCATCGCCATCCGCTCCCAGGGCCGGCCATGTTGTTCGTAGTAGGCTTCGAATCGTTCTCGGGAAATACTGGTGGGCCCTGCACTGCCCCAGGGCCGCAATCGCAGATCAACCTGAAACACCCGGCCATAACCGGTCAAGCTATCCAGCGCCGGCGCGACTTTCTTGATAAGGCGGCTAAAGAAATCTTCATTACTGGTGGATTTAGCACCGTCGGTCATGCCGTCTGCGCTGTGCACAAAAATCAGATCAATATCACTGGATAAGTTCAGCTCGTATCCACCCAGCTTGCCCATACCGAGCGCAACGAGCGACACCGGCTCACCCTGTGGATCCCGTGGTGTACCGAAACGCTGCACCAAGACCGGCCAGTAATGCGTCAACGCGGCCTCAAGCGCGCCTGCCGCCACCGCAGACAATGCCGCGCCAATGACTTCTAAAGGAGCAGATTGCTCAAATTCAGCACGAATAATCTGGGCAAACCAGGCGTTGGCTTGAACCCTCAGGTGTTGATGTAAGCCCGCTTCGTCACCCTGAAATTCAAAGCTACGGGCAATCGCAACCGGATCCAACGAAAGCGTATCCGGATCCGTTTCAGGCTGGCGGTCAAGCCACTGACTGTAGACCATCGAAAGAAACCCATTAAAGCGGTGGAGTCACCCTGCCCACTTCTTCCAAGGTCGTCAAGCCAGCCGCCACGCGCTTAGCCCCGGCCAAACGCAGGGGCTCCAGACCCTGCTTCCATGCCTGGGCGCGCCAGGGCTCGATTGGCATATCGGCATGAATGCCGCTAGCCAGCTCGTTCGAGACTGGCATAAGTTCATATACTCCCACTCGGCCAACAAACCCCGTGTCCCGGCAATGCTCGCATCCCACAGGCTGATAAACCTTTTCAGGCGCAGGCGCATTGAATGGGGCAATGAACTCGCGCCAAACCTCAGCATCTAAGGGCGCCTCGGTTTTGCAATGCGGACAAAGGGTTCGGGTTAAACGCTGAGCCATCACACCAATCAGGGTGGCGCGCAGTAAATAGGCCGGCACACCGAGCTCGAGCAGTCGAGTGACCGCACTCGGGGCGTCGTTTGTGTGCAGCGTACTAACCACCAAATGACCGGTTAACGCCGCTTGAACTGCCATGTCAGCGGTCTCCTTGTCGCGGATCTCGCCCACCATGATGATATCGGGATCCTGACGCAGTAACGATTTCATGCCCGATGCGAAATCCAAACCGATACTGCTTTGCACTTGGACCTGGTTAAAAGCCGGTTCAATCAGCTCAATCGGGTCCTCGACGGTGCACAGGTTTACATCCGGCGAGGCCAACTCGCGCAGAGTCGAATACAGCGTCGTGGTTTTGCCCGAACCGGTCGGCCCTGTGACCAGCAAAATCCCTTCGCGCCTCGCCGTCATCGACCGCCAGGTGGCTAGATCCGCAGGACCGAAACCCAGCTCAGAAAAGTCTTTTTGGAGCACTTCAGGATCGAAGATTCGGCCAACCAGTTTTTCACCAAAGGCCGTGGGCAAGGTCGATAGGCGAAGTTCGACTTCACGCCCCTGCGGGCTTCGTGTCTTAAGACGGCCATCCTGAGGTTGGCGTTTTTCAGCCACGTCCATTCGGCCCAGGGCCTTAAAGCGACTGACCATCGCTGCGCCAATTTGCGCCGGCATCTGATACACAGAATGCAGAATGCCGTCGATCCGCAAGCGCACGTTAGCTTTATCCCGGCGCGGCTCGACATGAATATCGCTGGCACGTTGTTCAAAGGCATATCTGAGGACCCAGTCCACGACCTCGACAATCGATTGATCGTCTGCGCTGGGTCGAGCGTCAGACAAATCCAGCAGCTGTTCTAAGTCCGTTAGGCGCTGAGCTTCGCCTTGCTTAACCGCCGCACCGATGGATCGCGACAAACTGTAAAATTCTTTACGGTGACGATGAATCTCGCTAGGCGGCGCTAACACTCGCAGCACTCGGCGCTTACTAACCTGCTCTAAACCCGACATCCAGCGGGTATCGGCAGGATCCACCACCGCCACGGTCACCGAATCCGCATCCAAGGCCACTGCCAAAATATCGTGGCTTTCGGCAAAGCCTAAACTCATGACCTGAGTGACCGCATGCACGTCGGTATTGAGGGGGTCGATGGAGTAAAATGGCAACCCGGACTCACTGGCAAACCAACGGGCGAAAGTGGTCTCGCTCCAGACCTTGCCTTGTTTATCCACGGGGGCCAATTGGCCAAGGGCTTGCAACGCGGGGAGGTGTCGCGCAGCCGTGGATAAGGTTTTATGCACCTCGCTCGAAAAAATACCCTGCGTTTCTAAGCGAGCAAGAATTTCGGGCAACGTGAGTGGTAAGGCCAATGCATTCATGGCCCTAAGTATGGTTCAGAATCTTAGCTTTGCTGGGCTTTTAGTACCTCGGCCAGACACAGGCTTGCCACATTTGCATCTTGTACACGGATTCGGCCTGCAATAGCCGGTGACATAGCGTTCGCTGCCGCCAGTGCGGCCGACCAATCCGGCCCCTTGATGGGGTCCAACGCTCGGCCTAGGGCATCCAGTGGCGATCGATCCTGGGGACTTGCGCGGCTGGCCAACAGATGACCCCGCTCGGCTTTTGAAATGGATCCAATGTAGCAAGGAAAATTGCTCGCCAACTCGTAGGCCAACGACAGCACAGCCGACCAATCCGCCGATTTTGCTTCGATTTCAATCTCGGCAATTGGACTGGACTGATCTCCCACCCGAACCTCGCCTTGGTCCAAAACCACTTCGCAACCTTTGCGATTCCAAACCTGGCGCATCACCTGGTTCGAGGACACTTCGATTAAATCGCCCACTTCAATGGGTAGCAACTCCACATCCACGAAAAAATGATCTCGGGGCCAGTTCCATTCTTGACGGATCACGAGGCCATCCTGATCCGGGGCCGGCCCCTTTACAGTTTGCTCGATCTGCTCGCCTTGCTGGCGTAATCGCAGACCAAATCCGCTCCGGGCTAACTGCCCATCAGACGTGTCAAAATAGGTGTTCGCCAAGTTCAAAGTTTGCTCAGGCGCATCCAGCAGCGATTGCAAATCGGGGGGATCACCCAGCCAACACAACTTTATTTCTTGTTCAATCATCACAACATGATACGCGGGACTTGCCCTAAGCAGGCAGATTCCGGACTATTGACCGGATGAACCACCAAGACTTCAGGGCCATCGCGCCTTACATTCACGCGCACCGGGGTAAATGCGTTGTCATTATGTTGCCCGGTGAAGCCATTGGCGCAAGCGAAGGCCTACTGTCTGATGTGGCGCTGTTGCACGCACTGGGCCTGAAAATTGTGCTGGTTCACGGGTATCGACCGCAGTTGGATGCCATGATGGCCACCGCTGGCGAACAGCCCAGTTTTCACAACCAACGCCGTATCACCCCGGCCAGTGCTCAAGGTCAGGTTTTGGCCGCTGCCGGCGCTACGCGTTTGCAAATTGAGGCCAGCCTTTCTCGAGGTCTGCCAAATACCGCAATGGCCCATGCCAAGATCCGAGTCATCAGCGGAAACTTCGTGCAGGCTCGGCCGCTGGGTGTGGTTGACGGCGTTGACATGCAGCACACCGGCTGCGTCCGCTCGATCGACAACGAGGGCATCAATCGTCATCTGTCCGCTCAGGACCTTGTCTTAGTCAGTTGCTTAGGGCATTCCCCTACCGGAGAAATTTTTAACCTACGCCTGCATGAGGTCGCCCAGAAAATTGCCACGGGCCTAGGAGCGGACAAGTTGATTGTGCTGGGCAAGCACTGGCCTGCTGAAACCGAGGCCGGGGTGCTTCGTGAAGTGGCCGCAGCCGAGTTGATTGAAAGCCTGACCGATCGAGAGGGCCAAAACGAAATTTTGGCATTGGCTGCCGACACTTGCCAAAGTGGCGTGGAACGAGTCCATCTACTCAACTGGCGCAATGATGGGGTTCTGTTAGACGAATTATTTACTCGCGACGGCGTCGGCACCCTAGTTTATCGCACTGGCTACGAGCGCCTTCGCCAAGCCAAATCCAGCGACATTGGCAATCTGGTCGAATTGCTCAGCCCCATGGAACAAGCCGGCTATTTGGTTAAACGCGAACGTGAGCGACTGGAAACCGAGTTAGACAATTTTTTCGTTATTGAACGGGATGGTTCTCTGATTGGCTGTGCCGCCTTGTATCCCCTGAATGAAACCGTTGCCGAAGTCGCCTGCGTGGCCATTCATCCCGATTACCAAGGGGGCGATCTGGGTGATAATCTATTGCAACGTTTGGAACGCCACGCGCGCTCACAAGGCATCTCGCGTTTGGCCGTGCTGACCACCGTCGCCGCCCACTGGTTCCAAGAACAAGGTTTTATGCCGGCGCAGGTAAGCGATTTACCCGACGCACGGCAGGCGCTGTACAACTATCAGCGCGCCTCAAAAGTATTAATCAAATCCTTATAGGACGATCATGAGCGATAACAAACGCAAGTATTCCTCGATCATTGTTGACGGGGTGCCTCAGGCTCCCAGCCGCGCGATGCTGCGCGCCGTTGGTTTTGAAGATGCCGATTTCAAAAAGCCTCAGGTTGGCGTAGCCAGTACCTGGAGCATGGTGACCCCCTGCAACATGCACATTAACGACCTGGCGGGCGAAGCCATCAAAGGCGTTGACGCCGCTGGCGGTAAAGGCGTGTTGTTCAACACCATTACCGTATCTGATGGTATTTCGATGGGTACACCCGGCATGCGCTACAGCTTGGTCAGCCGCGAAGTGATCGCTGACTCTATCGAAACCGTCGTTGGCGGTCAGGGCTTTGACGGCGTGGTGACCATCGGTGGCTGTGACAAGAATATGCCCGGCTGTGTGATGGCCATGGCCCGTTTGAATCGCCCGAGTGTCTTTGTATACGGCGGCACCATCAAACCTGGCGAGCAGCGTCGCGACATCGTCAGCGTCTTCGAAGCGGTTGGTGCGCACGCCGGCGGTAAAATCGACGATCAAGAATTGATCGCGGTAGAAAAAACCGCCATTCCGGGACCCGGTTCTTGTGGCGGCATGTACACCGCCAACACCATGGCCAGTGCTATCGAGGCGATGGGCTTGTCGTTACCGAACTCCTCGGCTCAGGAAGCCGTTTCAGGCGACAAAATGACCGACTGCCAACGCGCGGGTGAAGCGGTGGTTCGTCTGGTTGAGCAGGACATTAAACCCAGTGACATCCTGTGCAAAAAAGCGCTGGAAAACGCGATCACCGTAGTCATTGCCCTAGGCGGCTCAACCAACGCGGTACTGCACCTCTTAGCGATTGCTCACGAAGCCGACATTGATCTGTCACTTGAAGACTTTACTCGGATTGGCAAGCGCGTTCCGGTATTAGCCGACGTGAAACCCTCTGGCCGTTACCTGATGAGTGAACTCATCGCCATCGGCGGTATTCAGCCGGTGATGAAGACGCTCTTGGATGCAGGCTTACTGCACGGCGACGTATTGACCGTAACCGGTAAAACCATGGCGGAAAACCTGGCGGACGTTCAGCCTTATCCGGCCGAGCAAGACATCGTTCGAGCGCTCGACAACCCCATCAAATCAGACAGCCACTTGCGCGTTCTGTATGGCAACCTCGCAACCGAGGGTGCGATGGCGAAAATTACCGGTAAAGAAGGCACGGACTTCACCGGTACGGCTAAATGTTTCGACTCAGAAGAAGACAGCCTGAAAGCGATTCTGAATGGCGACATTGTGGCCGGCGACGTAGTCGTGATTCGTTACGAGGGCCCGGTTGGCGGACCAGGCATGCGTGAAATGCTCTCGCCCACCGGCGCCATTATGGGTAAAGGCTTAGGTGACAGTGTTGCACTGATTACCGACGGTCGATTCTCTGG
>JAAXJV010000172.1 GCA_012269655.1 Pseudomonadales bacterium | reverse complement strand
TTTCGTAGTTGCCTACTTTGATCAAATCGCTGCCGCCAGACACTTCTTCCCAAACAGTTTTGTCACCGTCCAAGGATTCACGGCTTTGATCGACGTAACCGAGCTTGACCGTTTCACCGACAGATACAGAACCCGTATCCGGTTGTTCGTCACCGGTGATCAACTTGAACAGGGTCGATTTACCTGCGCCGTTACCGCCGATCACACCGACGATGGCACCCTGAGGTACGCGGAACGACAAGTCTTCGAACAGCTGCTTGTCGCCGTAGGATTTGCTGACGCCGTTCAGTTCAATCACGTTTTCGCCCAGACGCGGTCCCGGCGGAATGTAGATTTCTTGGGTCTCGTTGCGGGCCTGAGTCTGCTGGCTTTGCAGCTCTTCAAAGGCTTTCAGGCGGGCCTTGGACTTGGACTGGCGGCCCTTGGCATTCGAACGCACCCACTCCAATTCATGTTTGATGGCTTTGGCATGGGCTTCTTCGGCGCGGGCTTCCTGTTCCAGGCGCTTTTCTTTCTGCTCGAGCCAGTTGGAATAGTTACCTTCGTAAGGAATACCGTGGCCACGGTCCAATTCCAGGATCCAGCTCGCCGCGTTGTCCAGGAAGTAGCGGTCGTGAGTGATGGCCACCACGGTGCCCGGGAACTCTTGCAGGAACTGCTCTAGCCAACCAACCGATTCGGCATCCAGGTGGTTGGTGGGTTCGTCCAGCAACAACATGTCGGGCTTGGACAGCAGCAGTCGGCACAGGGCAACACGACGTCGCTCACCACCGGACAAATTGGCGACCGAAGCATCCCACGGGGGCAGACGCAGGGCATCGGCTGCGCGCTCGAGCGTGCGGTCCAACTCCCAGCCGCCGACCGAGTCGATCTGGTTTTGCAAATCCCCTTGGCGCATCAGCAGGTCGTTCATCTCGTCATCGGTCATCTCTTCACCGAATTTCATCGAGATTTCGTCGAATTCGGTCAACAGCGCTTTGATTTCTGCTACACCCTCTTCAACGTTGCCGCGAACGTCTTTGGCGTCGTCCAGTTGCGGCTCCTGCTCCAGGTAACCGACCCGCAGGTTGGGTTGCGGACGCGCTTCACCGTCGAATTCTTGATCGACGCCGGCCATGATTTTAAGCAGTGAAGACTTACCAGAACCGTTCAGGCCGAGTACGCCAATTTTTGCGCCAGGAAAAAACGAAAGACTGATGTCTTTGAGGATTTGTCGCTGCGGAGGAACCGTCTTTGACACGCGGTTCATCGTGTATACGTACTGGGCCATAAACTCGTCTTGAATGTTGATCAGAATAAGACCGCATAGGGTAAGCCTTCGACTTGGAAAGGCAAGAAAAACCCGTGCGTAATCCGATCAAAATTTGAGTGGTCAAGTCGTTGGTCTGGCCGCACACTGTAGGCATGTTAAATGCAGCGTGGACAGCCGCCGGGCAGCGGGCGGTCGCGAGTCGGGATCACTCGATGGACGGTTATCTCTGGTATGGCGTGGTCACGACTGGCGTGTATTGCCGTCCCAGTTGTAGCTCGCCAGCAGCGCGTCCAGAAAATTTGCGTTTTTTCCGTTCAATAGAGGCGGCTCGGCAGGCCGGTTTTCGTGCTTGCAAGCGGTGCCATCCCGACCAACTGTGTGCCTATCCGTCGTGGCTGGTTCCCGCTGTTGAAGGGCTCGGACAAGGGCAGGCTGCGGGGCAGGTGGCCGCTGAGTTAGACCTGGCCGCTGAAACCCTAACCCGAGGGCTGCATCAGTGGCTGGGGGTCTCACCCAAAGCCTTGCAGCAATTCTGTTTGACCGAATCCTTTTTGACGGCTCAGTCACAGGGCCATGGCGTACTGGAATCCGCCATGTTGAGTCAGTTTGGTAGCGCGGTGTCAGCGCGTCGTGCGGTAGCTCGTTGGCTTGGGGCAACGCCGACCGAAACCCGCAGTGATTGGGTGTTGAGTTGGGGCTTGACGGCGATGGAGTTGGGATGGCTGTTAGTCGCTACCAGCCCCAAGGGCGTTGCCTTTGCGGCCATGGGCGATACACCCGGTGAATTGCTGGCTCAGCTAGCCGAGCGTTTTCCCAATGCACAGTTAGTGCCCATGAACGAGTTAGCCGGTCATGCTCTGGCGGAGTTGTCTGAAACCTTTGACATGAAGCAGTTGCCACTGGATCTTCAGGGCACCCCGTTTCGTATGCGTATTTGGAAAGCGCTGCAGTCCATTGAGCCGGGCGCGCCCATTCATTACGC
>JAAXJV010000300.1 GCA_012269655.1 Pseudomonadales bacterium | reverse complement strand
TGCATTGGATGTTGTTGAATTAACCCTTCGTACGTCCCCGCGCCCCAGACACGGTCGATGTAATCGGCCAATTGCGATAACAAGACCGAGGGTGGGCGCTCCGTATTATCAACGACGCTGCGACCTACCCAACTCAAATACAAACGAGTCCGAGCCGACAGCAAAGCCTCTAAAAACAGGTACAGATCATCCACGCGCCCCGAGCGGTCACCGGGGCGTGGCGCAAGCGCCATCAAGTCAAAATCCGCAGGCGGTTTCGAACGCGGATATTCTCCATCATTCAGCCCCAACAAACAGATGTGCCGAAAGGGAATGGCACGCATGGGCATCAAGGTCGCAAAGGTGACTTTACCGGCCATAAAACGCTGTCCTAAGCCCACCTCGTCCAGCCCTTGCATCAAAGCTTCGCTTACTCGTTCGATGGGCATGGCCTGATTCCCGGCCTGCGCTAACTCCAATGCGCCTTGCCAGCGCTCAAGGTTGGTTTGCAGGCGCATCATCAGACGCTGCTCGTTGCCGGCCTCATCGATGTCAAAAAAGTCACGCAACATCTGTTGCACACAATCGACCCAATGTGCCGGTTGATGCTCGCCAGCGAGCCTTCGCGAGAGTTGAATCAAGGCTTGAATCAGACGATACAGTTTGCCGACCGCTTCGGCGGCCAATCCCGCCACGGGCGCAAAGGGTGCTTTACCCTGCCAACCACCGACATCGCCCATTGCGTAGCCGAGCAACATCCGCTCTAGGCCTTCGAGCCAGGTGCCCTGTCGCCCGGCCAATCCCAGTCCTGCGCGGTGATCGTCATCCAAACCCCAGTGAATTTGCGCGTCAGCAAACCAAACACGCAACAACTCCACTTCGTCTGGCTGTAACTCAAAGCGGCGGCATAGTCCTTCAACCTCTAACAGCCCCAACACCTGCGACACACCCATCCTCGCTCGATGTACCGTCAGCAAAGCATCGAGCGCGACTAACATCGGCACCTGCTTTCGCTGACCTTGATCGGTAATGGAATAGGGAATTCGGCGAGGATCGCCCACGGGATAGCGCTCAAAGGCCGCTTGAATGTGTGCTGCGTATTGGTTGATGTCCGGCACCATCACCATGACGTCGGCGGGCTGCAAGGTCGGATCCGCCTCGAAGGCGGCCAACAACTGATCGTGAAGGACTTCGACTTCTCGCTGTCGGCTGTGGACCGAATGCACGACCACACTGAAGTCACTTTCTGCACGCACTCGCTGGGGAATTTCCGTCAACGGCCGCAACTCGAAAATATCGTTTTGGATCTGGTGCAGAAGCGTTTCGTCCTGACCGTAGGGCTCGAACAGATCAACCCGTCCAGCGTCCTGCGGCAAGACCCCTGCATAGGTGGATGGGTCGTCGAAGTGATCTAACAGGCGCATAAAATCGCGCCCCTGCCGGCCCCAGGCTGCCAACAAAGGATTGGCCGATTCGACGCGCAGCTCAGGCGGCTGATCTTGAGAAAACACGGGGTGGCTGATCCCGCGCTTGCGTGCTTGCTTGAAAGCCTCGCGATCACTGAAGATGTCGGCCCAGTGATATTGACTTGGGTTATTTACATAACAGAAGACCTGACAGTGCTCGGACAGGGCGTGCAGCACCTCGAGCGTCTGTTGTGGCACGGTCGAGAGTCCAAATAAGACGACCCGCTGAGGGATAGACTCTGGATTGACCGGCCCATTTTTTAGCTGAGCTAAAAACCGTTGATGAATATGTGCGCGACTGCTCGCCTGGCCGATATCCAAACAAATTTGCTGCCACAGCGCGGCCTGCCAGCGTTGTTCGCTATCCAAGGGCTTACCGGAATAGTCCAACGCACCGGTCTCCCACTGGCTCAACCAGTCCGCTCGATAAACCTGATATTGATCGTACAAGTCGGCCAATTTCTCGGCCAACTGGTAACGTCGGCGATCGTCCTGATCCCCCTGCAAGAATCGAGAGAGCGGGTCATAAGCGTCATTGTTTTCGACCCAATGAGGCAACTGCCGGTATAGGCGCCAGGTAAGCGGCCCTTTGTCATAAGGCGATTGCGCAGGTACTTGATCGTGCCCCAGAAAGGCCCGATAAATCTGCCACACAAAGGCCAAAGGCAACTGAAAATCGACACCGGCCGCGACACCCAGGCCGCCTCGATGGCGGTTCTTTGCCATCTCAAGACGTAACCACTGGGCCGCTCCATTGCTTTGGACAATGATGACTTCTGATTCCAGAGGCGCTAAGGGCTGACGC
>JAAXJV010000080.1 GCA_012269655.1 Pseudomonadales bacterium | reverse complement strand
CAAAAGCCCAGCATGGGCATCTGACTTGCCCTGTAGCCCCGTGCGGTCGCGAGCTTCTCGTGTGGATAAGCGCTCATCTACGAGGTGACAGGTCAGGTGAAACCGGCCATGCAGGCGTTTAGCAAATTTTCGAGCACGCTGGGTAATGGGGTTATCTGTGCCATCCATGTTTAAAGGCAAACCGATCACCAAGGCCTCGGGTTGCCACCGAGCGATTAGCTCGGCGACTTGTTCCCATTGGGGCTGGCCTTCGTTCGCGTGCAGTGGCGTTTGAGGTGATGCTGTGCCGGTCAAGGTTTGTCCGGTGGCCACTCCGATCCGGCGCAGCCCAAAATCAAAGCCCAAATAAGTCATGCTTGGCCGCTGAATTGGCTGAGTTGATAGCGAGATATTCCCATCGGGGCTAAGGCCTGATCAAAGCGTTGATGACTGGGTGTATCAAATAGCAGCGCTTGATCATAGGGTAATGACAGCCAGGCGTTGTCGGCCATTTCTTGATCGAGCTGCCCCGCACTCCATCCGGCATAGCCCAATACAAACAGAGCATTACCTCGATGCAACGAATCGCGAGCCAGAGTCAAATCACTGGCGTGTCCGGTGATATGAAGATGCTCAAAGGGCGATGTGCTTTGGCCAATCGGTGTTGGCGACAAGACAAATCCACGCTCGGTTTCAACAGGGCCTCCAGCGTAGATTGAGGTTTGCTCGTCATCCTCGTCAAAGTCCTGTTGAACTTCTTTGAGGATATGGGCCAGATCGGTTTTGATGGGTTTGTTAACAACAAAGCCCAGGGCGCCGGCCTCGTCATGTTCACACAGCACGACGACGGCATTCTCGAAGAAGCCTTCTTGGTGTGGCATGGCGAGTAGCAGATGCTGACGTAAATTCATCAGCGCAGGGTATGCTGACCTTGGTTGAATTGCCAGATTCGAGTGATGGTGAGCTCGGTTTGATAGGCCACCAAGGCATTGGGAAAGGGGTCAAACGGCGAGGCCCTCTTGAGCAGCTCAATCGCCGCCTGGTCGAGCTCGGACATGCCTGACGAGTTCAGGATCTGATAGCCGGTCAAACGCCCTTGAAAATCCAGTGTGGCGGCCAGTTTGACCTCGCCAACTAGATGGGTGCGTGCTTGAGCAAAGTCACTACCGACGGTTTGAATATGCTGGCGCCACCGATGCACGTAACCGGCTCTGGCATTTTTGATGGTGGCGTTGGCCTGGCCATCACCTGAGCCCTGTCCCGACAGTTGAATTTTGTTGAAATCTAACTCGGCCAACAGGACGTCGCTGGCGTTGCCGCGGGTCAATGTGGCGGCATTTTGATTCAGTATGACTCGGCCGGGTGTGGTGGTGCGCCGCTGCTCGCCCTGGGTATGTAAGGCCGAGGCCTGATTGGCCGCATCCGCACCCTGTCCATGGCCTTGCTGGGTGGTTGGATCCGTTGGTGCATCTGCCGCCATGCCAAGTTTTGCCGTACTTAATCGTTCGACACGCGCGTTGTCACCCGCCCCTTGGCGGTTGGCTAGACTTTGAAAGCCCGCCGCGTCTGGTCGGGCTTCCTGGCTGGGCGGTGCAATGGTGACGGACAGTTCAGGCTGCGGAATCTGGATTGGGGCCTGTGCGCGAGTTAAGAACGGCAGCACCAAGGCAGCATGGACCGCTATCGCCGCCGTCATCGCCAATGGAAAGTTCAGTACGTTATTTTGAAATGACCTCATTCAACACCACATCCAACAGCCGTCCTGCGACGTCTTGACCGGTTTCGGCCATGATTTCGCGCATGCAGGTCGGAGAGGTGACATTAATTTCAGTGACTCGGTCGCCGATCACATCCAACCCCACCAAATATAGCCCACGCTCCCGCAGGTGCGGTCCGATGGTGCTAGCCAGTTGGTGATCCGAGTCGCTTAGGAGTTGGACAACGCCCCGTCCGCCGGCGGCAATGTTGCCTCGGGTTTCACCAAGGCTTGGGATGCGGGCCAAGCAATGGTCTACCGCCTCGCCGTTGATCATTAAGATGCGTTTGTCGCCGTCGACGATTTCGGGCAAGAATTTTTGGGCCATGATGGTGTTGGCCCCGTTGTCTGTTAGGCCTTCAATGACTGCGCCTAGGTTCATCCCATCCTGTCCTATGCGGAAAATGCCGCGCCACCCCATCCCATCAAGTGGCTTAAAAATCACATCACCATGGGTTTGATGAAATTGCCGCAGTTGAGCTTCGTTGCGGCTGACCAAGGTCGGCGCCATCAGGTCAGGAA
>JAAXJV010000095.1 GCA_012269655.1 Pseudomonadales bacterium | reverse complement strand
TTAACCTATGCCGGTTTTCAAGACCGGTGCATTCAACCGCTCTGCCATCCCTCCGGTGGCCGCGGATATTAGGGATCAGGGCTTGGGCTGTCAAGCTGTTGTGCGCGAACAAAGGGCAAAAAGTTTATTGTTTTTCCTGTGGCTCGGTCGCACAGTAAACAGACTTCCCACATCAAGGTGACTGATATGATTGACCTGTATTTTTGGCCCACCCCGAATGGCTACAAAATTGCCCTATTTATGGAAGAGTCAGGACTGGACTATCAAGTGGTGCCGGTGGACATCGGAGCGGGAGATCAGTTTAAGCCCGACTTCTTGGCTTTCAGTCCTAACAACCGTATGCCGGCGATCGTGGATCATGCCCCCATCGATGGTAATGCCCCCCAAACCGTATTCGAGTCAGGCGCGATCCTTCATTACCTCGGTTTAAAAACTGCGCAGTTCTGGCCGGCTGCGGCCCGGGACCAGATCCAAGTGATGGAATGGTTGATGTGGCAGATGGGCGGACTGGGTCCGATGGCAGGGCAAAACCATCACTTTAATGTTTATGCGCCTGAAACCATTCCTTACGCGCAAAAACGCTACACCGATGAGACTTCGCGTTTGTATGGTGTCTTGAATAAACGTCTTGAAGGGCGCGACTTTATAGTAGGGGACTACAGTATTGCCGATATGGCTTGCTACCCCTGGATCAATAGTCACGAGCGTCAAAAGCAAGATTTGAATGACTTCCCGCACCTAAAGGCTTGGTATGAGCGGATTCAGGCGCGTCCAGCGACTCAGCGTGCCTACGAGATGGGTGAGTCACTGGGCCGTAAACCCAATTTTACCGCTGAAGAAAAAGCCAAACTCTTTGGTCAAGACAAAGACACCGTGAAATGAGTTGGCAGGCGTGGCTGATTTTTGTTCCGGCTTGTATTGGAATGAATTTCTTTCCCGGACCCAACAATATGCTGGCCTTGGTCAACGGAACTCAGTCGACCGCTTGGCGAGCTTCGATTGCAGGGCTAGCCCGCCTGCCTGTCATGGTGGTGATGATTGCGTTGCTGGCCCTTGGGCTTGAATGGCTGATGGCCAAGGGCGCAGTGGTACTGGATTGGATTCGTTATGTCGGTGCGGCTTACTTGCTGTGGATGGGGTGGGGCGCCTGGCGTTCGGCAAATGATCCGATTGCGTTTGAAAAGACCAGTGACATCGCCATAGGCGCCATGGCATGGCGCGAGGCCATCGTGGCCTCAACCAACCCAAAGTTGTTCCTCATCTTTGGCGCGTTCTTTCCTCAATTTATTGTTGCGGATCAGGATCCCAGTACACAGATCTTTTGGATGGGGTTGACCTTTGTTTTGATCGAGATCGCCGCGATTGTGGCCTACGCCTTTGGTGGCAATGTTCTACGCCGCTGGTTGGATAACGAGTCTGGCGGACGCTTATTAAAACGTGGGACCGGCCTTGCGCTCTGGTCTGCGGCCGGTTTGGTATCAATAAAGTGACCAAATATAATTTATGGTCACAAAAAGAAACAAATTTTAAAAAGTGTTCATTTTTTCCTGAAAGCCAACTAAACTGTTGCTGACTTTCATAGGAGTACCCTAAATGATCACGCAGGAAGCTTACGACGCGCATCAAGCGAATTGGAACGATCGCATGGCTCACGCCGAAGAGATGGTCCCACTGGTAGGTAAGATGGTCCGCGAACGCGGTGTAGAAACCAGTGTATTTGGTCGCCTGCTGGTCAACCGTGCCGTTATCGACATCATCAAAGCGCACCGTTTTGCGCGTCAGGTCGAAGGCGAAGAGTTGTCCGTCTTTGAAACGCTACCGGTTTTGCGTGCCGTCGAGAAGCTAAACCTGAAGCCCTGCCACATCGATTTAGGCAAATTGGTGGTTCGCCATAAAAAACTGTTTGCGAGCAAGCCGCTGGAAGAATTCCTGCAGGACGAACTGGCTGGCGCCAAACAAAGCAGTGCCAGCGAAGGTGAACCCACAGACGTGGTGCTGTATGGCTTTGGTCGTATTGGTCGTTTGCTGGCTCGTGAATTGCTGGCGCAGCGCCCGAGTGGTGCGGCACTTCGCTTGCGCGCGATTGTCGTTCGCCGGGGCGGTGAAAACGATATTGTGAAGCGGGCATCCCTGTTGCGCCGTGATAGCGTCCACGGCTCGTTCAAGGGCACCATCAGTGTCGATCACGAGTCAAATGTCATCTATGCCAACGGCACTGCGATTCAGGTGATCTATGCGTCATCGCCGGATGCGGTGGATTACACCCAGTACGGCATTAAAGATGCCTTGGTTGCGGATAACACGGGTAAGTGGCGTGACCGTGAGGGCCTGGCTCAGCATCTGCGCTGCCCTGGCGCGTCTCGCGTTGTATTGACTGCACCGGGTAAGGGCGACCTAAAAAATATTGTGATGGGCGTTAACGACGCGGATATCGATCCTGCGGATACCATCTTGTCGGCGGCTTCGTGCACCACCAATGCGATCACACCGGTGTTGAAGGCGTTGGATGACAAGTACGGCGTGCCCAGTGGTCACGTTGAGACGGTCCACAGCTACACCAACGACCAAAACTTGATCGACAATTATCACAAGGGTGATCGTCGCGGCCGAGCGGCGCCTCTGAACATGGTATTGACCGAAACAGGCGCAGCCAAAGCGGTGGCCAAGGCGCTACCTCATTTTGAGAGTCGTCTGACGGGTAATGCGATTCGTGTACCGACTGCAAACGTGTCGATGGCTATTTTGAATCTGCAATTAGATAACGCTGTCACCGCGGACGAGTTGAACGACTATCTGCGTCATGTGGCTTTGCACTCACCGTTGCAAAAGCAGGTGGACTTCACCAACAGTCCCGAAGCCGTCAGCTCTGACTACGTGGGTTCACGCGCGGCAGGCATCGTTGACTCGTTGGCGACTCAGACCAACGGCAATAGCGCGGTGGTCTACGTGTGGTACGACAACGAGTACGGCTACAGCTGTCAGGTGATCCGTATGATGCGCAAGATGGCTCAAGCCACTTTGCCTGCCTTCCCCTTGGAAGGTTAATTTTCTGGTGCTTGCTGGCGGGTTGAAATGACCCGCTTCCAGACCTTGGCTGGGCCTACTCTAGGCCCAGCGTTTTTCTTAATATTTGACCGTCATACTCACTGATAACGTGGTGACTGCCCGGATCCGTATGAATCAGTGCGTGCGGTGCTTGTTCCCTCAGATCGGATAGCGTCTGAGCCATGTTTTGGTCAGTGCAAAACTCGTCTCCCTCTGACCGGCTACTGTATAGAACGCTATCGAACAGGTGTCTGTAACTTCCACCGACTTCAATTTGGAAGCCGCTGAATCCCATGATCGCCAATGGCGAGACGTCGCGACTTCGGGCCCAGGTCAGGGCTGCGCAAGCGCCTTGGGAAAAGCCGCATACAACAATCTGGTTGGCGGCGACCTGTTCGCGAGCGCAGGCCCACAGCGAGTCGATTACAGCCAGGGTGTCATCGATGTGAGGCTGGTTTTGCTCTGGTGGAAGGTGGGCCGGGTTGGGATACCAGGCGTTGTCCGTTGCTTGCGGTGCAATCAAGGCGATTTGATCGGTGGAGGGTAGAAAGGCTTCCAGGTCTCGGGTTAGCCGATCGGCTGCGGCCGCACGTCCGTGCATCGCGATAATGACGTACTCGGCTGTGTCTAATGTTGCGCCGCGGTAGGTTGCGAAACGCTGGCCATGCACCCCAGGTACTTCAAAGCGCAGGCGGCGGCTGTCGCGATGGGGTCGTCGGGCGTGATAAGCGTCGTCCAGAAATTCATGCCACTCGGGGAACCGGTCCTGAGCCTCAGCGAGTCGAGTCAAATCCCAGCCGGCCATTTTTAAGCTATGGGGCAAGTTGGCATCGCGCAGTTGGTCGTAAGTTTGACTGTCTAATTCGTCATTCGCAGGTTTCAGCGCAAGGAAGAAGGGGAGTAAAGCGATTGCTTCGTCTGCGTTGGGGCTGAATGGGAAGTTGTCAGGCGTGGCTTTATCGGCCAGATCCAGCCAATCCGATCGGCTGCTCATAACGGCTGGCCGATTTCGGTATCGCCCAGCGGGATGAAAAGGGATCGGCGAAGACGGCCGTCTACACTCTTGGTGCGGTGTCCAGAACCGGTTAAGTCTTCTGCCAAAACGACGTTACCGCTTTGATAGCGCCGTTTTTCACCCAGTGCATTTTCGACTTCGATCTCACCATCCAAGAGCACGATGAGTTGGCGCTGCGGCGCATGGTGAAAGTCAAAGTCATAGCTGCCAGGATTCGTGCGAAAAATAACGGACTCGGCACCGAAGGCTTCACTGAGCGAACCGATATCGCCGGAATCTTCGAGCTCAACTTCGATTTGACCAAAGTGCGTGTGGCCATCCTCACCGGTAAACAGCCGATCAATAATCACAGGGTTTCACCTGCGGTCCCGTGCAATTCGGCCCCGGTTTCGATTCGAATGTTTCCGGGCTCGGCATCGGGCCCATAGCCGGCATCCCGTTTTGCTTGGGTCCAGCGAGCCAATTTTTCGCGAGCGCCGTTTTTGCTTGGATCCACTGCATCATCATGTGCTTCGGTTTTAGCGGTCAGCTCGACCACGTAACCGTTTGGATCGCGGAAATAAATGGACTGAATAAACGTATGGTCTGCGGGTCCGCGGCACTCCCGGCCCTGTCTAGTGGCCTTGTCTTTCATGTAGTGCAGGTAGTCCAGTTCGACTTCCAGTGCGATGTGCATGTCGAAATCGTGTTGTTCCTTGAACTCAAACTCCATGCTTGGGCATTCGAAAAAAGCCATAAAACTGCCATTGGCCATTCGATAAAAGGTATGCAAATACTGTTCTTGGCGTCCGGTTTTAGTAATGCCGATCTCCAACGCCTCGGCCAGCGGCAATTCCAAGAAGTCTTCGTAGAATTCCCGTGTCGCTTCCGAGTCTCTGCATCGAAATGCAGTGTGGTGCATACCTTTGATCTGAGGTGCCATAGCGCTGCCCTTAAATTAGTTCGAACCCAGTGTGCCACGTCTTTATTGAGTGTCGAGTGGGGTGAATTCAACGGACTGATGCCAAACAGTATCGAAATTGAGTAAAACGGTAACGTATGGTTCGTCAGAATCGACTAACGGATCGGGCTAAATGCTCATTTTTGCGGTAACTAGCGCTAGCGTCACGCTATGCTCTTCCTATATACTGAAAGGTAATAACGATGGCGATTCTTATAAGTGAGTCGCATCGACCCGCTCGAACTGCTCGCGGCGGGACCATTCAAAAAATACAGACAACCGAATTTTAAACTATGCACTCAGCGCGCCGTGCGAATGGTCGCCTGCGCGAAGCATTGGAGATAGAGAACCCGATGATTGATATCAAAAAAGGGTTGGATCTACCGATTGAAGGAGCGCCACAACAGTCGATTGGTGAAGGCCGTAAGGTTAAAACCGTTGCTGTAGTGGGATATGACTTCAATGGCATGAAGCCAACCATGCTGGTCAAAGAGGGCGACAGCGTTAAGCTGGGTCAGCCGCTCTTTACCTGTAAGAAGTCAGCCGGTCATCAGTACACTGCACCCGCAGGCGGTACTGTGATCGCAGTCAACCGAGGTGAAAAACGTGTTTTCCAGTCGTTGGTCATTGAAGTGGCCGAGACGGAAGAGCAGGTCGAGTTTTCAGCCCACAGTGATCTGTCTGCATTGACTCGCGAACAGGTGCAGTCGCAGTTAGTTGAATCCGGTGCTTGGACCAGCTTGTTGACGCGCCCATTTAGCAAAGTGCCTGAAGTTGGCAGTGTTCCAAACAGCATTTTCGTCAACGTCATGGATACCAATCCGCTCGCCGCTGATCCGATGGTGGTGTTGGCTGAGCGTGGCGCGGATTTCCAAGCCGGTATCGACGTGATTGCCAAATTGACCGATGGGAAAGTCTACGTTTGTCATGGCACGCAAGGACACCCGGATCTGAGCCCTAACGCGCAGGTCGTTTCACAAGGCTTTGCGGGGCCTCACCCGGCTGGCCTACCCGGAACACATATCCATTATTTGGATCCGGTCAGTGAGAACAAAACGGTCTGGACCGTCAACTACCAAGACGTCATGGCAATCGGTTCGCTGTTTAAGACCGGAAAATTGGATGTCAGTCGTGTCGTCGCCATTGCAGGTCCCGAAGCGGCTGAGCCTCGTTTAGTGCGTACTCGCGTGGGCGCCAATCTCGAAGAATTAACGGCAGGTGAGCTGAAAGGCAATCCGACTCGTTTGATCAGCGGTAGCCCCTTGGGTGGTCGCAGCGGTCAAGGTGCGTTGGGCTTCCTGGGCCGCTTCCATTTGCAAGTGAGCTGCTTGTTGGAAGGCACAGAACGCAAGTTGCTTCACTACCTGCGTGCCGGCGTTGACCGTCACTCGGTCCTACCGATTTACGTTTCTTGGTTCAACAAGGCTCGTAAATTCGCATTCAGCACCACGACCAATGGTTCAGAGCGGGCAATGGTCCCGGTCGGCTCCTACGAGCGCGTGATGCCGTTAGATGTTTTGCCAACGCAGTTGCTCCGTGCACTGATCGTTGGTGATACCGAAAGCGCGATTGGATTGGGCGCTTTGGAAATGTCAGAGGAAGACTTGGCACTGTGCACTTACGTGTGCCCAGGTAAGTACGAGTATGGCCCGATTTTGCGGGACACCCTGACAACCATCGAGAAAGAGGGTTAATCCATGTCGCTGAAAAGTATTCTTGAAGACCTAGAACCCCACTTCCACAAAGGCGGAAAGTGGGAAAAGTGGTACTCGCTGTACGAAGCGGTCGATACCATCTTTTATTCTCCGCCGTCGGTGACCAAAACTACCGCGCACGTGCGTGACGGTATCGATCTAAAGCGGATCATGATTACGGTCTGGATGTGCACCTTCCCTGCAATGTTCGCGGGCATGTACTTCCATGGTGGCAACGCAATGGAAGCCATCGCGGCGGGCGTCGCCGAGGCACCGGCTGGCATCCATGGTTGGATCATGGCCTTGTTTGCTGGCGCTGAGTACTGGACCAACCCCGGTGTGTTCTCGCAAATGCTGTATGGAGCCTGCTTGTTCCTGCCGCTGTATGCGACCACCTTTATTGTGGGCGGCTTCTGGGAAGTTCTGTTTGCCACAGTACGTAAGCATGAAATCAACGAAGGCTTCTTCGTCACCTCGGTGCTGTTTGCTCTGACACTTCCGCCGGATATGCCGCTGTGGCAAGTTGCACTGGGCATCAGCTTTGGTGTGGTTGTCGGTAAAGAAGTATTCGGTGGTACTGGTAAGAACTTCTTGAACCCTGCGCTGACAGGCCGCGCATTCCTGTACTTTGCGTATCCTGCGCAGATCTCGGGCGACGCAGTCTGGGTCGGTGCTGACGGTTACACCGGCGCAACTGCACTGGGCATCATGGCCGCTGAAGGCGTTGAAGGTCTGGGTAACGCGGCACAGGTCGTGACTGACTACAGCTGGATGTCAGCTTTCTTGGGCGACATTCCGGGCTCGTTCGGTGAAGTTTCGACTTTAGCGATCTTCTTAGGCGGTGCGGTATTGCTGCTGATGGGTATTGCGAGTTGGCGTGTTGTTCTGGGTGTGTTCCTGGGCATGGTGATCACCAGCTTGCTGTTGAATGCCATTGGCTCAGATACCAACCCGATGTTTAACGTGCCGTGGTACTGGCATCTGGTGATTGGTGGTTTTGCCTTTGGCATGATCTTCATGGCGACCGATCCCGTATCAGCTGCGATGACCAACACCGGTCGTCTGTGGTACGGCGCGCTGATCGGCTTCATGACCGTGTTGATCCGTGTCGTGAACCCCGCGTTCCCTGAAGGCATCATGCTGGCGATTCTATTCGCTAACTTGTTTGCTCCTCTGTTCGACTACTTTGTCGTCCAGTCCAACATCAAACGGAGGCTCGCTCGCAGTGTCTAGTAACAACGAAAGCATCAAGAAGACGCTGACCGTCGCACTGAGCCTGTGTGTCGTGTGTTCGGTCGTGGTGTCGGGCGCAGCGGTATCGCTGCGCAGCTTGCAACAGTCCAATGCAGAGGCTGAGCGTAAGCGCAATATTTTGCTGGCCGCTGGCGTCTACGATGCAGGCAGTTCAGTGACCGAACAATTCTCACAGTTCGAAACCAAAGTGGTCGATCTGGCGACTGGTCAATACGTTGACTGGAGCGCCGAAGAAGTCGCCGCTTGGGATATGTACAAAGAAGCGGGCAATCCTGAAAACAGCATCGCGCTGTCAAAGGAAGAAGACATTGCCTCGATCCGTCGCCAAGCGAAGTACGCCACCGTTTATCTGTATGACTCAGATAAAGACGGCAACGCCGAGCGTTTGGTCTTGCCGGTTCAGGGTTACGGTCTGTGGTCAACGCTGTACGGCTTTATGGCATTGGAAAACGATGCCAACACCGTGGCGGGTTTGACCTTCTACAGCCACGCCGAGACTCCAGGTCTGGGTGGTGAAGTCGACAACCCGGCTTGGAAAGCACAGTGGAACGGTAAGAGCGTCTACCGTGATGGCGAAGTCGCTCTGCGTTTGGTCAAAGGCGGCGCTACACCGGGCGATCAGTATGGCGTCGATGGTTTGGCCGGCGCGACTTTGACCGGTCGTGGTGTGACCAACCTTGTACAGTTTTGGCTGGGTGAAAATGGATTCCAGTCGTACTTGACTAACCTCAAAGAGGGCAAGATCTAATGGCAAAGACTAAGGAAGTATTGGTAAGCCCAATTTTTGCCAATAACCCCATCGCGCTGCAGGTATTGGGCATTTGCTCTGCCTTGGCAGTGACCTCGTCGATGACGGTCGCGTTTGTAATGAGCATCGCGCTGACCGTGGTAACGGCGTTTTCTAACCTGTTCGTTGCGCTGATTCGCAACCACATTCCTTCGAGCATTCGAATCATCGTTCAGATGACCATCATTGCGTCGTTGGTGATTGTGGTCGATCAGTTACTGAAAGCCTTCGCTTACGACATCTCAAAGCAGTTGTCGGTGTTCGTCGGCTTGATTATTACCAACTGCATCGTGATGGGCCGTGCGGAAGCCTTCGCTATGAAGAACCCTCCGCTGCCTAGCTTCATCGACGGTATCGGTAACGGTTTGGGCTACTCAGTGATCTTGATGGCAGTCGGGTTCCTACGCGAGTTGTTCGGCGCAGGCTCTCTGTTCGGCGTTGAAGTATTGGCAAAAGTCACCGAAGGCGGTTGGTACTACACCAACGGCATGATGTTGCTACCCCCCAGTGCGTTCTTCATCATCGGCGGTCTGATTTGGGCGATTCGTGCCAAATATCCTGAGCAGGAAGAGACCCCCGAGTTCAAGATCGCTCCCAATGCACGTGCTTCGGAGGCGTAATCGTGGAACAGTTTA
Organism: Pseudomonadales bacterium; assembly: GCA_012269655.1. Taxonomy (GTDB): domain Bacteria; phylum Pseudomonadota; class Gammaproteobacteria; order Pseudomonadales; family Litorivicinaceae; genus Litorivicinus. The sequence goes on along the minus strand of JAAXJV010000095.1, from coordinate 76 downwards.
TTAGCCTATTCATCAAAGCCGTGTTTGTTGAAAACATGGCGTTGGCCTTCTTCTTGGGCATGTGTACGTTTTTGGC
>JAAXJV010000056.1 GCA_012269655.1 Pseudomonadales bacterium | reverse complement strand
CTGTCCACAGGCTGTTAACGCCACGGGGCAATTCGATGGGAGTGATGTTGGCTTCATACAATTCGCCGTAGTTACCGACCTGAGCAATGATTTGCTTAGCAAAGTCAGCAGGCAGACCCAGGCCTTCGCCCAGAGAACCTTCATTACCGACGAAACGCTGAACCGCAGGGTTGGTGTCAACCGCTGCTTTGTTAGCGATGTTGTTGCTATTCAAGCCCATTTCTTCAGCTTCCAGCATCGCGTAGATGGTCCACTTAACGATGTCCAGCAGCTGGTCGTCACCGTGAGCTACTACAGGACCCAGGGGCTCTTTAGAGATCACTTCAGGCAATACCATGTGCGCATCGGGATCCGCCAACTTGGTACGCTGTGCAGCTAGACCTGAGGTGTCGGTGGTGTATACGTCGCAACGACCTGCATCGTACGCCGCGACAACTTCGTCAGCCTTTTCGAATACAACAGGCTCGTAGCTCATGCCGTTGGCACGGAAGAAGTCCGCCATGTTCAATTCGGTGGTCGTACCCTGGTTAGTACAAACAGAGGCACCGTCCAGTTCCATCGCGCTAGAAACACCTAGATCTTTACGAACCATGAAGCCTTGGCCGTCATAGAACATGACGCCGGCAAAGTTAAGACCCAAAGCGGTGTCACGAGTCGCGGTCCAGGTGGTGTTACGTGACAATACGTCGATTTCACCCGACTGCAGTGCAGTGAAACGCTCTTTAGCTGACAGGGGAGTGTACTTAACAGCGTCTGCGTCACCCAAGATAGCGGCAGCAACACCACGGCAAAGATCTACGTCGATACCGCTCCAGTCGCCATTCGCGTCGGGGTTAGAGAAACCGGGCAAACCCTGGCTCACACCACACTGTACGAAACCTTGTGAATTAATTTTGTCCAGTACAGGACCTGCTAGAGCAGCAGAAGCAGTTGCGGCAGCGGCAATTGCGACGGCGGTAGTTTTGATCAGTTTCATGGGATCTCCTAAAACTGCGTGTTATTTAATTTTTCTTTTATCCCGCAAACGTTGGAGTGCATCCAAATGCATTCGCGATTTCTGACCTTAACCTTAACGAGAACTTGGGCGCAAGCCCCAGTACTAAGTTAGGAACAAAAATGCCGCACCAAGAACGGCAAGCCCTGCGCCAATCCATGCACCCAGTGCTGGCCGCCGGCCATAAATCATCCATAAAACTGGCAGAATAATTACCGGAGAGGTCGAGCTGAGAGTCGCGACAATGCCCGCTTCGGCCTCGATCAAGGCAAATTGAATGAGGGTCATGCCGACCCCCATGCCCAGAAACCCACTGAGCGCAGTAATTAGCAGCAAACGGGGCGCGGGAAGCGACGGCAGGCGTTGATGTTGCAAAAGATAAGACGCCAGCAAACCGAGAAACGCCATCCCCACTCGCAACACGGAAGCCGCGATGGGATCCACGCCGCCCTCCATCGCCGGCCGCGAAATCACCAACCCCCAGGCCTGACAAAAAGCCGCGCCCAGCGCAAAAGAAACACCGACCCGGAGGCTACCCGTGGTTTGTTCCAGCGAATGCGTTTCCTCAGCCCGGCGCCCCAGCATGACCGCCGTGCCGACACCTAAGGTCACTAGGGCAATCCCGAACCATGCAGTCAGGGCCAACACTTCGCCCAGAAAAATCCAACCAATCAGCGCCGCCATCGGTGCATTGGTGGCAAACAGCACTTGATTTCGGCGCGGGCCCAATCGGCGAAGGCCAGAGAACATGAGCGTGTCGCCCACGAATATTCCGACCAACCCACTTAAAAGCAGCACATCCGCATGCGCCCACAACACTTCATTGAAGCCGCCTGTTAGCGATACCCCAAGCAGCAACATGAAAAACACCATGCCCATGCGATACACGTTGAAATGTACTGCACCCAAGGCCTTGGCGGGGGTGGTCGAAATAATGGCCGTGCAAGACCACAATGCTGCCGCGGTCAACGCCGCGAGTTCATGAATCACCAGTCGAGGTCGTCAGGGATCTGGAAATCGGCATAAGGATCGTCCGGATCAACTTCCTCGGACTGAGCCTTAAACGCCACCAGATCCGGCGCCCGCTCGATCATTTGATCAAAGGCAGCAGGCTCAATCAGATACCAACGTTTATCCAACTGGACCGCACCGACAAGCCCTTTGGCCAAGCGCTCAAAATCCGCACTGGACACCCAAAACTCTTTAATCTTCTTGCCGTGCGTAAAGCGATATTTCTTATCCTCGCCTTTGACCAGCGCACCCTGAC
>JAAXJV010000233.1 GCA_012269655.1 Pseudomonadales bacterium | reverse complement strand
CCCAACCACGGTCTTACCGCGCCTCGCAGCCCGACGCAATTGATGCTCAAACAAGGCGTCTCGGAAGGCCGGAGCGCCCTGATAAGCGCACACGATTAACACATCGGATTCCAACCCCTCGTCTAAGCTGTGGGTGGTTTGAACATGCAATCGGCTGGAACTCTCAACCTGATCCCCAGCGCAGGGTGCGCAGGGCGAACAGGCTAAATATTCGTACAGGTCTTGTCCGGCGACGCGATTGGTCGCCGTCAACGCTTCAATGGATAAAGAAAAGGACGTCATGGCAAAGCCAGGTATCAGAAAAAATCCAACCCGCTGAGGCTTTGCCATGGTGTTAACTCAAGGCCTGTAAGCGCCCAAGTTGGCCTGCGCCAAATAACACTGGCGGCGCCGGCTGAGCTTCAAAAGCCTGAACCTGTCCAATCAGGATGTCGTGATCCCCAGCCGGCACGTTTTGATGCAGCTCGCAGTCAAACCAAGCGATTGCGTTGTCCAGCCGCAAACGGCCACTGGGCAACCGAGTGGCTGGAACGCCGGCGAAACGTTCGGACTGTTCACCCTTGGTAAATTTCCAGACCACATCCGCATCGGACTCTGCCAAAATGTTGACGCAGTAACCCGCCTCTTTAAACGCACTGTAACAGTTGGAGCTGTGCTGGATTGACCATAAAACCAGCGCAGGATCCAACGATACCGAAGCGAAACTATTGCAGGTCAAACCCACATCCCCTTCGGCACCTCGAGTCGTCACAATCGCAACCCCCGTCGCCCATTGACCCAGTGCATCTCTTAGCTCGCGGCTCATGGCACTTCCTGCCCCACCGCCGCCTCGTAGATCTCGAACCAAGTCTGACGGTCGATCTCAACCTTAAAGGCGTCTGACAGGGTGGCGATGCGCTCAAGATTGTTGGTACCCATAACAGGCAAAATGCCCGCCGGGTGGGCCATTAACCATGCCACCACAACCGCATCCAAGCCCACGCCCGCTTCTTGAGCAATCGGATCCATGACCTTGCGAATCGATTGTGCTTGGGCCGTGTCGCCAAATACTGCACCCCCTGCCAGAGGTGACCAAGCCATGGGCTTAAGCCCTAGCTTTTGGGTCAGTGCAATGTCACCGTTTCGAAAGCACGAGGTATCCATGGGATTGATTTCAATTTGATTGGTGACCAGGGGGTGATGCATGTGAGCCTGCAACAAATCCCAGTCCCAGGGTTTGAAGTTACTGACGCCAACGGCGCGAACTTTTCCGCTATCCACCAAGTCGTCCAACGCGCGTCCGGCTTCAGCGGGATCCATAAATGGATCTGGGCGATGAATCAGCATCAGATCAATGACATCCAAACCCAATTTTTTAAGCGACTGCTCTGCACTGTATTGGATGTGCGCTGCACTGGTGTCGTAGTGCTTCACTCTGCGGTCAGGGTATTTATCGGAAATCAGTTTGATTCCACATTTGGTGACGTTCTGGGTCGCCTCCAGCAGGTCCGGCCGGCTCTTCATGGCCCGCCCATACAGCGCTTCGCATTCATAGTCGCCGTACAAATCGGCGTGATCCATGGTTGTGATACCTTGCTCGAGGCACGCTTCAACCTTGGCAATGATGTGCGCATCTGAAGTGTCTGAATCATCGTTCAAGCGCCACATGCCATAAACCATTCGGCTGAACAGGGGCAGAGTTTCATGTAACGAAACGGTTTCCATTATCGACGTTCTCCAACGCCTAACGGCGTTTCGGGGGTGGTAGTAGGAACACGGCCATACTCAACTGGCAGTGAACAGGTTTTTAACTCCGGCAACACCTTGGTGCCAAAGATTTCACATTCTTGTAAGTGGGGGTAACCGCTGAAAATAAAGGCCCGAATTCCCATCTTTCGATAGTCCTCGATTTTGCTTAGGACCTGATCCACCGAACCCACCAATGCCGCCCCGCAGCCGCTGCGAGCTCGTCCTACTCCGGTCCAGAGATTGTCCTCGGTGTAGCCCTTGGCATCGGCCATCATTCGATTCTGAACCTGCAGGTTGACGCCCATCGTTTTGGCATCCAACGCACGTTGCTTGATCAGTTCACCCTGTTCATCGTCTAACTGACTGACGAGGTGATCGGCATAGTCCCTGGCTTCTTGTTCCGTATCTCGGACAATCATGTGAACTCGGAGGCCGTAATCCAAAACTCGTCCATGCGCTTCGGCCCGAGCATGCACGGTCCTCATACGTTCAGCCAAGTTTTCCTTCACTTCAGGCCACATCAAATAGACATCGCAGTGA
>JAAXJV010000052.1 GCA_012269655.1 Pseudomonadales bacterium | reverse complement strand
GATCTGAAAACGCCTTTAACCCGGGCTCGACTGAGGGTCGAGATGCTCGAGAGCGATGAAGACCGTGAAGCATTAATTAAAGACCTGGGTAATGTCGACATCATGCTCAAGGGCGCGCTACAGATGCTCAAGGAAGGGGCCATCCATGAGAATCCTGAAACCGTTGATTTAACACGTCTGCTGCGTGATGCCGCAGAAAACGCGGAGGTGGCCGGGCTGCAGGCGGATTTGGACCTGCAAGGGGATTTACGCGTAACCGGACGACCACTCGCGTTGCAACGTATATTTTCTAATCTGATTGACAACGCGCTGCATTATGCCCAGGGGGTCGAGATCCGGGGGATTCGGACCTTAGACAGCGTTCAAGTGTGGGTAATGGATCGCGGGCCCGGTATCGAGGACAAAGAAAAGGTCTTCTTGCCGTACTATCGTCAAGACAGAGCCCCCAACCCAATCCATGTCGGCTTGGGTTTAGGCATTGTAAAAGACTTGGTCGAGCAACAGGGCGGTAAAATTCTGTTGTTAGATCGGCCTGGTGGTGGACTGACGGTGCAGGTGGAATTGCCTCTCGATCATTTTGAGTCATCGGCGGATGAGTTTGAATACGGAGACTCCGAATGAAACGCCTCGTATTGTCACTCACCTTTTGGATGCCACAGGTGTTGGCGGGCGAGGTTGAAGTCTTGCACTACTGGACCAGTGGAGGCGAGGCCAAATCGGTGGCCTATTTACAGAAGCGGTTAGCAGACGCTGGCGTTAATTGGAAAGACTTCGCGGTCGCAGGTGGCGGCGGTGAAAATGCCACGACTGTGCTGAAGTCACGGGCGATCTCTGGCAATCCACCGAGCGCCGCGCAACTCAAAGGGCCTTCCATTGCGGAATGGGGCGAGCTGGGCTTTCTGGCCGATATTGATGATGTGGCTGCGGCAGGTAAGTGGGATGCTTTGTTGCCTGACGTAGTGGCCGACGCGATGAGGTATGCCGACCGCTATCTCGCGTCGCCGGTCCACGTACACCGAGTGAACTGGGTGTGGGCCAACGCCCAGGTGTGCAAGGTGGCTGGTGCGCGGTTACCCGTCGATTGGAACGATTTTTTTGTCCAAGCCGGCAAGCTACAAGCGGCGGGCTTTATTCCGCTGGCCCATGGTGGTCAGGCTTGGCAGGACGCGACTTTGTTCGAAACGGTCGCGCTCGGAGTGGGTGGCGCCGAATATTACCAACGGGCGTTTGTCGAATTGGACGAGACGGCGCTGAACAGTGAGACCACGCTCAAGGTGTTTGATGTGTTTGGCCAAATTCGACGCTTGATCGATTCCAACGCTTCAGGACGCGACTGGAACCTCGCCACCAATATGGTGATTCAGGGCGAGGCGGGCATGCAGTTGATGGGTGACTGGGCCAAAGGTGAGTTCAGTGTCGCGGGACAGCAAGCCGGGCTAGATTACCTTTGCGCACCAGCACCCGGAACCAATGGGGCGTTTAGCTTTAACGTCGACAGCTTTGCTTTTTTTGTCCAAAGCGACCCGGCCGCTCAAAATGCACAAAAGACCATGGCCAGAGAAATCCTGTCGCCTGAATTTCAAGAGGCGTTCAACCTCAGCAAGGGTTCCATCCCGGCTCGCTTAGACATGCCAACTGCAACCTTTGATGCCTGTGCGCAGGCGTCAATGGCGGATTTCGCCGATGCAGCGGATGCTGGCACGTTGGTGCCCAGCTTTGCACATGGAATGGCGGTCTCAGAGGCAGTCAGCGGAGCCATATTTGATGTGGCCACGAATTACTTCAACTCTTCGGCCACACCGGAGCAGGGAGTGGCCGAGCTGGTTAGCGCGATTAAAGCGTCGCGCTAACCAGCAAGCTCCCAAGGTTCAGTGCGGGCTAAATTCTCCGTAGTCGACGGCAACCGTAGTCCCAGTCTTAGCCGATTCCAGTGTCGCCATGGCTACGGCCATCGAGCGATAACCCGCAACCCCATCGCAGGCGAGTTGCGCGCCGCCGATGGCTTCAACGAAGCGTGAAATACCTTGAACGTATAAATTATGGTGCTCGATATTTAGAGCTTCTTCGCCCTGAGCGGTCACTATTTTTACGCTGCCGACCGGCTGTTGCGTCATCACGTTATCGGCATACAGACTGCCGGCATCGCCGTGGACTTCCAGTCCGGTCCGCGCGAAGGGCGTGGTAAAGGCCTCATGGGTATAGGCCTGTAAACCCGAAGGAAATTCCCAAACGCCCATGCAGCCGTCTTCTAGGCCCTGGCCCATGCCCGCGTTTT
>JAAXJV010000118.1 GCA_012269655.1 Pseudomonadales bacterium | reverse complement strand
GTTCGAGGACGCTCCAGCCAGCCTTCGCCGCCGTCGGGAACAATCTCTGTTAATTCAATCGCCAACTCCGTGATTCGAGTGACTTTTCCGTAGTTTTGACCCAAGTAATTGCCGGCGGTCACTTTGCTAATTTGTCCCTGTGTATCACCCACTAAGGCAAATATCTGTCCGTCCTTGAGTGCCAAGGTGCCGACCATGCTCAGGGCATCCAAGCTGAACTGCTCCAGGTACTCTCTGGAACGATTAAGGTCCGGTTTAATATTGGGATCAGTCACCGGCTGATTCAGTTGACGCACTTCGATCGGCGCCAAAAATGGACTGCGCATGGCATTGGCGCGGTAAACAAAGGGTTCATAGTTTTCAAAGGTCGGTACCGGCTCGATCTCACCACCAGGCCGCGCTTTGACCTGCGCCACAAAACGTTCAAGGTCGTTTATCTGAGCCGACTGCTGACAACCCGCCAGCACAAGAGCAGCCACCATCATCCATGCACTACGAATCATCACGATACCTATAGGTTTTGGCCAAAATGTTCATATCCAGCTGATCGCCGCCAATGGGCTGTATCTGGAAATCATGAAGGGTCACGATCCGTGGAAGCCCGGCTACGCCACTGACGAAGCCACCCAGCTCGTGATACGAGCCACGAACACTGATCTGGATAGGCAATTCGATGTAGTACTCGCGCTGGATCTCGGGCTGAAGATTGATCGAGTCAAACTCCAAACCCGCACCGATGCCGGTGCTAGTAATATCCTCTAGAAGCCCAGGAACCTCGGTGTCGCTAGGCAATTGGCGTAGCAACGCACCAAATTGCGCCTCCATGTCCACCATCTGCTGACGCAGCGCCGGCAAATTCGCCACCTGAAATGCTTTGGACTCAAACTGAGTTTTTAAGGTGGCTTCTTTGGCCACTTCGGTTTGCAACTGAGCTTGTTTACCTTTGATTACAAACCACCAACCTGCTGCCAAGATCACGGCAAACAGAAAAGCCCAGAAAATCATTTTCACGAGCACGGGCCACTGACCGGATTGCGTTAAATCCAAATCCTCCGCTCGAAAATCTTTCATCTCCTCGATCATTTTCATTGCACGGCCCCTCCGTCCGCCAATTCCGGCCCGTTCGGATCGTCTAAAGAAACATTCAAACTAAACACATTGGGCAATGAGCCAGTCTTTTGCGCGACGACCTGGGTCAGGTTGGGGTCTTTGCCCCAAGTCGATGCTTCAATTGAACGCATCAAATTGGAAATACGGTTGTTGTTTTCGGCTCGTCCCTCGAGCTGAATTCGATCACCCTTACGATTCAGACTCGTGTAATAGCTGCCGTCCACCAGCGACGTGACCAAGTTATCGAACACATAAACGATCCCAGAGCGACGACCTTGCAAATCTTGAATCACCTGCATCCGGTCAACCAACTGGCCGCGCAGGGTTCGGAGCGACTCGATTTCCGTGATTTGTTTTTCTACTCGAGCGATCTCGGTCGATAGAAAATTGTTGCGCTGCTTTTGCGCGCCGATCTGACCGTCGTAGACCTGAACGCCGGCAAACACCAGGGCGCCCGCCACACTAGCAGCCAATGCTGAACCCACCACAAAGCTGCGTTGGCGGCGCTGACGTAACTCGTCACGCCACGCCAACAGATTCACGCCGTCTGATTCAAAGGCCCGCATCGCCAAGCCCGCGGCAATAAGCAACGCCGGTGCATCCTGCGCCAAACTTTGGACGTTGATGCTTTTACCTGTCGCCATGTCCGCAAAGGGGTTACAAACTACAACCGGAGTCGCCAAACGGGCTTTTAGCAAGTCGGGCAACGAATCAATCGACGCGCAGCCACCGGCTAATAACAGTGTGTCCAGCCGGTCATGCTGTGAGCCGGCATAATAGAATTGCAGAGAACGTCCGACCTGCTGCGCCAAATTCTCACAGAACGGCTCCAACACGGATTCGGCATAATCATCGGGCAAGCCGCCCTGCTTTTTGGCCAGCCCGGCTTCATCACTACTCAGCCCATAGCGCTTTTGAATCTCTTCTGTGAGTAAACGCCCACCGTAGATCTGCTCTCGAGTAAAACTGATCGAACCCTGCTCAAGCGCCGCCACCATGGTGCTATTGGCACCGACATCGGCAATACCAATGACGCCCTCGGCTACGCTAGGATCCAACTGGCTGGCCATCAGCTCATAGGCCCGTTCGATTGCGTAGGCTTCCACATCGATGTACGAAGGCTTGAGTCCGGCAATTTCTAGTGACTCTGTCCGAGCCTCAACCTGTTCACGTCGACCCCCCGC
>JAAXJV010000235.1:2013-2302 GCA_012269655.1 Pseudomonadales bacterium | reverse complement strand
CTATTGCACGTTACCGACCGATTTGTATATCTGGATGAAGACTACACGGTCAGTTTGACGACAGATTCTTTGACGGTATTTGACGCCAGCGGGAATTCCGTTGAGCCTGCGATTCAGCGTTACGAGCATGGTTCAGATGCGGCTGACAAAGCAGGTTTCCGTCACTACATGCTCAAAGAAATCCACGAGCAGCCTCGTGCATTGGCCGCCACGCTGGAAGGTCGGATGACCGCCGAGGGTGTGCTGCCTGAAATCTTGGGCCCAGGCACCTTGGATCTCTTGAAAACCG
>JAAXJV010000235.1:0-2003 GCA_012269655.1 Pseudomonadales bacterium | reverse complement strand
GCGGTGCAAATCGTTGCCTGCGGAACCAGTTATTTTGCCGGTTGTGTAGCGCGATATTGGATTGAACAGCTTGCGGGCTTGCCCTGCCAAGTCGAAATTGCCAGTGAGTTTCGATATCGGGACGTTGCGCCGGTTAAAAACGCGTTGTTTGTCTCGATCAGCCAGTCGGGTGAAACCGCGGACACCCTCGCTGCGCTTCGCAGCCTCGGTGACGAATGGGCCGGTAAATTGGCGATCTGTAATGTCCCAGGTTCCAGTCTCACCCGAGAGTCGGATCTCGTTTTGATGACCCAAGCTGGCCCAGAAATCGGCGTGGCCAGTACCAAGGCGTTTACGTCTCAATTGATTGCGTTGTCGTGGCTGGCCTTGGCACTGAAACGCATTCACCGCCCTGACATGCAGGCTGAGATTGAGCTGGTTAAAGGGCTTCAGGCTTTACCCAAACAGGTCGACGATCTACTGACCAGTCAGGTGGCCGCCATTGAAAAAATGGCCGAGGCCTTTGCCGACCGTCACAACGCATTATTCCTAGGCCGCGGACCTAATTTCCCGATTGCGATGGAAGGCGCGCTTAAACTTAAGGAAATCAGTTATATCCACGCCGAGGCTTATGCCGCGGGTGAGCTAAAGCACGGGCCTTTAGCGTTGGTGGATGAAGAGATGCCTGTGGTGGTTGTGGCGCCTAACGACGACATGGTTGAAAAACTGCTGTCCAACTTAGAGGAAGTCAAAGCCCGGGGCGGACGGTTGTATGTATTTGCAGACGAGTCGCTTAATTTGCCAGAGGACCCAGCCGTCCAGGTCGTTCGCTTGCCCGCGGTGCCTGCCCAGTGGTCAGCGATCTATTACACCGTGCCTCTACAATTGTTGAGTTATTATGTCGCCCTTTTGAAAGGCACCGACGTCGATCAGCCAAGGAATCTGGCGAAATCGGTCACCGTCGAATAACGACCTAGGGAAGTAACCATGCAATGTCCCCAATGCCAGGGAAGCTATCCGTATCAGGATCAAGGCCAATGGGTGTGCCCAGAATGTGCGCATGAATGGGATGAGCAAACCTCCGAAGAAGTTCAGGTGGTTTATCGAGATTCGGTTGGCAATGTTCTGGCCGAGGGCGACCACGTGACGCTCGTGAAAGACTTAAAGGTCAAAGGGTCTTCACAAGTACTAAAGATTGGGACAAAAGCCAAGATCGGACGCTTTGTTGAGGGCGATCACGATATCGATTGCAAAGTCGATGGTGCCGGTCCCATGATGTTGAAAACATCCGTTGTCAAAAAGGCTTGATTATGCGTTTTTTGTTGTTAATTTTGCCATTGATTGGTGCGGCGGCTTGGGCTGAGCCCGAGGTCCGTGAAACTCGCCACAACGATTGGACCGAGGTCTGTATCAGCGATCAAGGCGCGACTCGCTGCGAAGCCATTCAGGTGCTTAGCGTCAATCAAGGAGACCAAAGCCAACCGATTCTGCGTGTGACCGTGAGCAAGGTGAACGAACAGCCCTTTATTGAATTTGCCTTGCCGTTGGGCATGGATTTGCGCTCGGGGATGGTGGTTCAGGTCGATCAGGGCGAGGAATTGCGATTTGGTTATTCAACCTGCGTGCCGCAAGGCTGCGCGGGCGTTCTGCAACTAACCCCTGAACTGATGACAGCACTCAAAGCCGGCAGCCAAGCGCGCCTGGGTTTCCGGCCCTTTGGTTCTGAGCAAGTTCAGGTATTGGAAATTTCGCTGTCAGGCTTTACGGCTGCCAGCCAAGGAATCTAAATGAGTTCACATCAAGCCAGTTACGTTCTTCAAATCAGTTGCCCCGGCTCGACCGGTTTGGTGGCAGCGATTTCTCAATTTTTGGCTCAGCGTGATTTGTTTATCGTCGAGATGAAGCAGTTCGACGATAAAGACTCCGGACAATTCTTCTGCCGGTGCGAGTTTAGTGCTGAATCGACGGTTTAGCTGGCGAGTCTTGAAGCGGAGTTTGAGCAGGCGGTGGCCGGCCCATTGAAC
>JAAXJV010000100.1 GCA_012269655.1 Pseudomonadales bacterium | reverse complement strand
GGCTATGGCGCCACCATTGGATTTGGCTGTAATGTCGGTGCTTTTGTAGGCGGAGTCGTCAGCGGTAGCGCGCATGGCTGGCTGTGGATCTTCCCCGCATTGGCAGGCTCTTGGATCGGTATTCAATTGCGTCCAATCTTTGGCCTCGATGAACCAAAAGCAGTTTCTCAGGTTAAACCCTCTGCCATCGGCGGGACTGGAAAATAGACTCTAAGTGCTCTGTTGATGCGACTGGAGCTGGTCCATCCAGTCTAAGCTTTGCTCGACAGTGCGCGTCGAGGGCCGATACTCAGCGCCCATGGGCTTGGACCAACCCGAGGAAGCGATGTATTGAATGGCTTCCATACAGGCTTGATCGGGCTCCTGCCGGCCATCCTTTGCCGCAAACTGAACATGCCCCACAAACTCGCGAGTGCGATCAAACCAATACTCAACATCGCCTTCTGTGCGACTGACGTGATAACAATCAAACATCAGTTTTACGTTACTGAGATTCAGCGAATCTAAGATGTTGACCGCTTGCGCCAGATTATTCAGAAAATACCCAGGCGCATCTGCAGAGTTCAGCGGCTCAATCAGGATCTTAACGCCGACTTCGCCGGCTCGTTCAGCGGCGTAGCGCAAATTGTTAAGGTACTGAGCGAGTGCCAAACAACCATCGGCATTACCCGCCATCACATGAACATTCCCTGCACCTAAATCAGCCGCCCATTCAATGGCTTGATCAATACGGGCTCGCGCCTGTGCTTGATAACCAGGCAAGGCGGCGAGTCCATTAAGCCCATCGCCACCTCGATGCGTATTTAGACTCATTAGCGGGATACCGCAGCCTTCGAGCGCTTTACGTAAGACCGAACGATCTGCGTTATAGGGATAATGAAATTCAACGGCATTAAAGCCCGATTCAGACGCAGCCTGCACCGCTTTTGGCAGGTCATAATGCGTCCAAAGGAACCCAAGATTAGCTGAAAACTGGATAACCTCAGTCACTGTCTTGCTCCTTTACAACGACAGATAACACACTCTGGACCGCCATGTCGCATAGCATTTGTTGTCCTGTTTCTGTGTACAGTTTTTCGCCCCAAGCCGCCGAAAATGTGTGCTGGTTGGACACATTGAACGTGGCAGGTGCTAGCACTAACCAGAGCAAGGCCAGTGGATCGAGCCCTGCTTTAAACTCCCCGGTCTCAACACCCCGCGCATAGACCGTTTGAATTAACTCTAGGGTTGGGCGATTAATTTCTTGAAATTCGGGTAGCTGCTTCACACACTCGCCCCGTCTCAGATTCTCACCTGCCACCAGGCGTGTGAAACTAGTAAGTGCTGAGCGATTGTTGAAGGGTTTAACCACTAATTGTTTGAGCGCCTCAGTCGGCGTCAGCTCATTGAGTGTCAAGTTATGATCCATGGCTTTGGCATTTTCATAAGCCGCAAGCAATGTTGCCCGGTACAAGCCCGCTTTATCGCCAAAGTAATAATAGAGCATGCGCTTTGAGGTCGAAGTCATTTCGGCAATGTGGTTTACCCGAGCTCCATCAAAGCCCCGCTCCGAGAACTCGACTAATGCGACATCCATTATATTTTGCCGAACTGCTTCTGGATTTTGTTTCCAGGTTCTGGTTTTTGGTTTTGTCACCATAATGACAATTACAACTCTTATATGATCAGAAGAGTCTACACAAAATTAACCGAGTGGAACACAAAATGTTCTTACTGGTTCATTGGAAGGTTGTGCGGGCAATGGCCCATATAGAGCTTAACCACGATCAGACCGAACAACTTTAACGCTGAACGATCGCCAGCAGCCCCTTGACCATCTGTTGACGAAGCAACTCTTGGCCCTCTGGACCATCTAGTTCGTTACCAAAGGCTGCTTTAAAGGTGTGCTGGTTGAACACATTGAAAGTTCCGATGGCGTTCAAAAACCAACGGATAATGAGGGGATTGAGTCCAGGTTGAAAGTCGCCGGTCGCAACGCCTTTCTGATAGATGTCTTGAACCAAAAGTCGAGCGGGTTCGTTGAGCTCGCGAAAGCCTTCAATCTGAGCCACATGTTCGCCGAATAGTAAATTCTCCCCAGCAACGATGCGAGCAAAACACACTAAATTTTCTCGGTTTCGAAAGGGAATTGAAACCAGTGCCTCGAGCGCTTGTACCGGATTCAACTGCTCAATTCCGTTATCACCCTCGCGTCCGAGGACTTTGCGGTAGGCGTGTTCGATTGCAGCTCGGTAAAGTTCGGATTTACCGCCAAAGTAGTAATAGATCATCCGCTTAGAAGTGTCGGTCTTTTCAGCGATGATGTTGACACTGCTACCTGCAAATCCTTTTGCGGAAAATTCTTTAATCGCAACGTCGATAATGTTTTGTTTGACCGCGGCTGGATTTTGCTTCCGACGGGGTACAGGTGCAGCTTGGATGTTCATGGTACTGTTCGCAGGATTCGTGTCAGGTTGCACGAATTTTTACCACACATTCGGATGCATCGCACCAATGCGGTTCGAAATTTGCTTGGACGCACCCAGTCGGTGCAACAACAAGACTCCGGTCACAAATTTTTGATCAGGCTCATCATGCTATTCTTCACCGATGGAAAAAGAATTCTGGATCAACAAATGGGACGTGGGCCAAATTGGGTTTCACAATGCCAAGCCTCACCCGTTCTTAATTGAAAATATTGTCAGCTTAAATTTGGCCCAGGGATCAAGGATCTACCTCCCGTTGTGCGGGAAGACTCTGGATATCGCTTGGCTCTTACAACAGGGTTATCGAGTCGTCGGCGTCGAATTGGCAAAAAAAGCAATCGATGAATTATTTGAAGAGCTGCAGCTAACCCCCGTCATCACTGTTGTTGGCGAACTGCTTCACTACCAGGCAACCAATTTGGACATGTTCGTCGGGGACGTATTCGCATTGGACCAGACGTTATTGGGCCCAGTTGATGCGATTTATGATCGTGCCGCATTAGTGGCTTTGCCGCCAGATACGCGCATCGAATATGCTCGTCATCTGATCGCCAGCACCCGGCAAGCTCCGCACTTGCTGGTAACATTTGAATACGATCAATCTCAAATGAGCGGACCACCTTTTTCAATCCCCGAAGCCGAAGTCATGCAGCACTATGGCGAACATTATCAAGTCAAGTTGGAAGATCATGTAGGTGAAGCCTTCCGCGGCAGCTTCCCGGCCATTGAGCGTGTATGGTCATTAACAACACAGCAAAAGGACACCCAATGAGTCAGGCCTATGAGTTATCTGGTTCGATTAAGATGATCGGAGACATCCAGTCATTTAATTCTGGATTCAGCAAGCGTGAGCTAGTGGTCACGATCCCGGACGGCAACTATCCCCAGGACATTTGCGTCGAATTTCACAAAGATCGTGCAGATTTGCTCAATGCTTTGGCGATCGGTGACCACGTTAAGGTCACCTTTAATTTGCGTGGAAGGGAATACAACGGGCGCTACTACAATACGCTGGTGGCGTGGAAACTTGAGACCTCTGCGGAAACACAGGTTGACGCCGCGGCGACATCGGCACCGCCACCGTCTGCGCCTTCCACAACCCAAGCGGGCGCATCCGTGGGCGGGTTCATCGACGACAGTGACATCCCCTTCTAAATAAGTTGATTAACATGTCTCTAAAGACTTCTTCTGCACAGCTAGTGAAACAGGCCAAAACTCGAATTAAAGAGATATCCGCTGTCAGCGCACTTAATCTGGTCGGTCACAAAGACGTCGTCTTTGTTGATATTCGCGATATTCGTGAGCGTCAACGTGAGGGCTACATACCCGGAAGTATCCACGCACCGCGGGGAATGATTGAATTTTGGATTGATCCAGACAGCCCTTACTTCAAACCAGTTTTCAGCCAAGAAAAACGATTTATTTTTCACTGTGCCTCAGGTTGGCGTTCGGCGCTGACCGTTGCCACGCTGCAAGACATGGGCTTTGACGCGGAGCACATCGAAGACGGTTTTACGGGCTGGGTCAGAGCAGGCGGAACGGTAGAAACATCCAGCAATTAATTTTGTTGGTAACTTTATTTCAATCTTTAAGTCCCCACTCTGGGTACTGAGGAGAAATAATAATGAAAAACATTTTTGCTTACTTTGCTGTGATGGCTGCGATGGGGGCGAGCATGATTGCTATGCTGTTCGAGCTCACCGATGGTGACTGGCAACCCTATCATTGGAGTCTTTTTGTGATGGTTCCTGTATGGATCTACCTGATTCAAAAGATCTGGCGGATCGATTGGGAATGAGCAAGTTTGATAAGGGCTTCTGGCTGGTAGGCATGGCACTGATGGCATTTGGTTTGCTCAGATTCGCCCATTTTAAAGACCCCATTTGGTTACTTCAGTCTCTCGTTGGCGTCGCCATGGTGGGCTACTTAATGTTTAAACGCTTTACTGGAAAATAGTACTCCGGTCACAGACATGGGCTCTGTGCACTGGACAAAGTTTCATATTGCGATGTACTTTAGTGTTTTGCGTCATTCCCCCTATGCTTCGTAGCATTGCTTAGCCCGGCTTATTGGCCGGGCTTTTTTTAGATCACGTACAAACCCTGATGTACCAAACGCATAGGAGCCACGGCTGTCAGGCCTATCTACTGATAGCGTTTTCGTTGATAGTGAAGCGACTTAACTATGTGCCAGAGAGCTGTATGACCGCGTACGAAGTGCACCGAGCCTGCGCCTTTCACAAAATGTCGACCGAAGCACGGTTGGATTTGCGTAAGGAGCTCATCTCCTATGCACATTCACTTCAGCCCGAAAAGCGGCTGGTTTTTCTGAAGAAGCACCAATTGCTCAGTGTGGCTGATGATGACACTGCCGGCACCTCCGAATAGCCACGACTTAAGCCGATGGAAGGCCTAATATCTTGCGAGCCTGCTTGGGTGTCGCTACGGGACGATGATGCTTCTCGCACAACTCAACGGTTTTTTCGACTAGGGCTGCATTGGAAGGCGCTAGAGTATCTCGATTGAGCCGTAGATTATCCTCGAGCCCAGTTCGAGTGTGCCCTCCCGCCTCCACACACCACTCGTTTACCTCAATTTGGTGCCGCCCAATCCCTGCCGCACACCAGGGTGTATTCGGTGCAAGACGCTCGACCGTTTTGACGTAGTAGTCAAAAACGTCCTTATCTGCCGGCATCGCGTTTTTGATACCCATGACGAATTGTATGTACAGAGGGTGTTTGAGGCGTCCATCCGCCTTCATCAACACCGCCTGATGAATGTGGCTAAGGTCAAAGGCTTCAATTTCTGGCATCACATTATGCGCAAGCATTTCGGCCGCCAGCCAGTCGACCAGGTCTGGAGGATTGTCATAGACCCGGGTGGGAAAGTTGTTTGAACCCACAGCCAAAGAGGCCATGTCCGGCTGTAACGAGATCATCGCACCTCGTTCTCGGCCCGCTCCCGAACGTCCGCCGGTCGAGAATTGGACGACCATGTCAGGACAGTATTGACGAATACCATTGAGCAGCGCTTCGAACTTCAACGGATCGGCGCTAGGCGTTCCATCATCGTTCCGTACATGACAGTGAACCAAGCTCGCGCCGGCCTCATAAGCCTGGTGTGTGCTTTCGATCTGCTCGCTGACTGTTATTGGTACAGCAGGGTTGTGATGCTTTTGAGGCAACGAGCCGGTAATCGCAACACCAATAATGCAGGGATTGTTCATGGGATGCCCTTCTGTTGTTTAGGCTATCTGAATGGATTAGCGGGATCCGGTCAACTGTCAAAGCGGAACAAGTGAGATGAGGGAGGGTCATGAAAAGAAAGATAGACCGAAAATGCTGTTCAGGCGTTGTAGCCCTTCGGATTGCTGCACCCGTCCTTGACCTCAGCCGATGCGTTGCATCGTATTCGGTCTGCGTCAAACCTCCTGCGTCGGTTCACACTCCCACCAAGAAAACCATACAAACAAAAAGGCCCGTCGCTTCCGCTTCGGGCCCTTTGTTTGTATGGCGCGCTCGGGAGGATTCGAACCTCCGACCGCCTGGTTCGTAGCCAGGTACTCTATCCAGCTGAGCTACGAGCGCGTCGTTGTGGGCGCGAATATTAGGGGCTTCCCACGAGGTTGGCAAGGAATTTTTCGAAGTTTTTTATGGTCCAAGCTCAATTGTTTTTTCTCAGCCAGAATTACGCTGCCACAGATCGTAATGGTGAACCTTTTCCTGTTCATAGCCATAAGACTGATAGAGTGCGTTGGGTACCTCATCACCCAAATCGGCTTGAACAAATACGGCCCAGATATCCGTCGATTTGACTTGCGCAATTAATGCATCGATCAACCCCCTACCGATGCCCCGACCTTGATATGCGGATGCCACAGCCAAATCGTATAAATACAATTCACTGCGTTGAGTTTCGAACTTCGGCAACTCGTAACCCACTAAGCCGCCAACCACCTTATTGTGATCCATTGCGATCAATACCCAAACACGATCATCTGCCAGACGCGCTAACAGAGCTTCTTCCGAAAGCAGAGGACGGGCCGGCGCCTCGAAGACCTGATCAAAAAGGCTAATTAGCACTCTAGCCTGACTGGAGTCGTGAGGACCTAATCTGTAATAAACCATTTGTATTAACACCTCAATCTTGCTGGCTAGCCTAACAAGTTTAGGTGGACTAGCATGTGCGCCCATAACGCTAATCGATCGCGGACGCGACTGCATGAATCTCATCAAATCCCTTCCAGCCTTGTGGCCAGGTCTGCTAACGGCCGCCCTGATCGCCATTGCCGCCAAATTTCTGAGCCTTCATTACAGTATGCCGGCCATGTTGCTGGCCTTACTGCTTGGACTTGCGATGAATAGCGTATTCGAAGGACCGGCGCAGGAAGGCGTCACCTTTGCCAGCAAAAACCTGTTGCGGTTTGCTGTGGGTTTGTTGGGGGTTCGGGTGAGCTACGGGCTAATCGCAGACTTAGGCATGAATTATTTAGTGCTCACCGCCTTTAGCATTGCTGGCATCATTGGCTTTGGCGCCCTGTGTGCTCGACTAGCCGGACAGGACAAATCACTGGGCATTCTGACCGGTGGTGCGACGGCAATCTGTGGAGCCTCGGCGGCCGTGGCCATTGCCTCGGTCTTGCCGAGTTCGCGGACCAATGAGAAACGATTGACTGCAACCGTCTTCGCCGTCACCGCCCTTTCCACCTTAGCGATGATTGCGTACCCCTTACTGACCGATTATCTGGGGTATACCGATGCATTGGCCGGCGCTTTTTTGGGAGCCACGATTCACGACGTAGCCCAGGTAGTTGGCGCTGGTTTATCTATATCCGAAGAAGCGGGAAATTCTGCGGTGTTGGTAAAACTGTTTCGAGTCTCAATGCTGGCCCCGGTTGTATTGATCATCTCGCTTTGGGTGGCCAAGACTAAATCCAGTGAAAGCTCAGCGGGTCCTCTGCTACCCAATTTCGTCATTTTGTTTTTTGTATTGGCTGGCATGAACTCGATGGGATGGTTACCCGCGGCCTTGGTTAAGCTGATTTCAGAGGCCTCGAGCTGGGGACTGTTGATTGCGATCGCCGCCGTCGGCATGAAGACCTCGTTTAAGGGCTTCTGGTCATCAGGCTCGACGGTGTTTTATTTAGTCATTGCCGAAACACTTTTATTGGCGGCAATCTTTGTTGGTGCCATTCACTGGATGGGTCTGAATAACTAGGCAGCGGGCAATGAATACCCGCGGCCTGGATCGCATTAGAATCTAACTTGCACCGCGTTGGCTGCGGCTTGGGCTTTGTCTATGGCTTCTTCGATACTCGCGCCTCGCGCCAGTGCCACACCCATACGGCGCTTACCTTTAATCACGGGCTTACCAAACAATCGAATTTGGGTATCGGTTGCCGATAAAGCGGCGTCCAAATTCGAAAATTCAGTTTTTTCCGATTCGCCCCTGGGCAGAATAACCGCCGAGGCACTGGGCCCGTGCTGAGCAATGTTGGGAATGGGCAGTTCTAGGATCGCGCGCACGTGCAATGCAAACTCCGACAGATCCTGAGAGATCAAGGTCACCAGCCCGGTGTCATGAGGACGAGGAGACACCTCGTTAAAGAACACTTCATCGCCCTTGATAAATAGCTCGACACCAAACAGACCACGTCCATGCTCGCCGCACAGTGCTGCCGTTACTTTGTCGGCAATATGCTGTGCCGATTCCAAAGCCACTTGGGACATCGGATGGGGCTGCCAGCTTTGTTGGTAATCACCGGATTCCTGTACGTGGCCAATCGGGGCACAAAAGGACACACCGTCTTTGTGCCGAATGGTCAGGAGTGTGATTTCGTAATCAAATTCGATAAGTGATTCGACGATGACTTCACTGGCGCCTTTGGTGCGCCCCCCGGATTGAGCGTAGTCCCAGGCCGCCTGAACCTCGTCAGCTGTGCGAACGATGCTTTGGCCCTTGCCGGAACTGCTCATGATGGGCTTGACCACATAGGGAATGCCAACGGCTTCAACCGCTTCCCTGTAGGCGTCGAGTGTCTTGGCGAATCGATAGTTTGAAGTCTTCAAGCCGAGCTCTTTGGCCGCAAGGTCACGAATGCCCTGTCGGTTCATCGTAAGTTGTGTGGCCCGAGCCGTTGGCACAACACGAAATCCCTCTTGCTCCAGCTCGGCCAGGGTATCGGTGGCAATGGCCTCAACCTCAGGAATAATCAGATGTGGCTGTTCCGCTTCGATCGCTGAACGAAGCGCCGCCGGATCAAGCATGTTGACCACGTGACTGCGATCAGCCACCTGCATGGCAGGCGCGTTAGCATAGGAATCTAGAGCGATCACCTCGACGCCCAATCGTTGTAGTTCAATCACGACCTCCTTGCCCAGCTCTCCAGAGCCACACAACAAGGCGCGTTTCGCGGTCGACGTAAAGGGAGTTCCGATCGTGCTCACAGTGCTTTCCTATACCAGTGAATAGAGGGTCACATGGTATCGGAAAAGCACCCGTTAGTGAGCAGGCATTAGTCGAGCTAGACCATCGCAGGCGCGAGAAGCTTTTCCTCGAACGGGAAGGTGCTGAATGGCTCAAAACCCGTCTCGGTTACCAACACCATGTCTTCAAGTTTAACCCCGCAGGTGCCTCCGACCGCACCGGAGTAGCTCTCAACGCTAATGACCATACCCGGCGCAAGTTCGCCGTCTTGCATATGCGATGGCCAATCCTCGGCGTAGTAAACCTTGGGGTACTCGTCACTGAGGCCGCAGCCATGGAAAGCACAGACGTAGCGCAAGTCTTTGTAGGCCTCGGCACGCTCAAAACACAATCGAGACAGCTCGGAGAACGCAACACCAGGCCGGACAATCGACTTATTGTGTTCGATCTCGTCGTAAGCATGCTGGTATGCGTCACGCTGTTCTTGGGTCGGATCATCGCCGACCAGCCACGTTCTTGAGATATCGGCGAGATACCCATTAGGGCCGATCATGTCCGTATCAAATCCCACCAGGTCGCCGGCTTCGATGATTTTACCGGTCGCTTCCTGCAGCCAAGGGTTCGTACGCTGGCCGCTGGCTAACATCTTGCCATCCAACCAATCGCCACCCTCGGCCGTATTCACCCGCTGAAGCTCCGCAAGGATTTGATTCTCGGTCTTGCCGGGCTCTAGCGCATCGTACATTGCTTGAATTCCGCGCTGTGCCACGTCGACGCTGT